>JAUWIU010000015.1 GCA_030608075.1 Phycisphaerae bacterium | reverse complement strand
TTCTTAAATGTTTAATAAAAGGGCGTATTGGGTCCCGCCCATTATGTCAAAATGCGAATCTAACTTAAAAGGCTGTGCGGTCCCATCCTGGTCTGGGGTCATTATCCGGGTACCAGCGGAGAGGGGCAGGTGGGTGCCAACCTGTCTTGTCCGGGTCCGGGAGGGTTGTGGTCGGGTCCCAGTATGCCCACTGGATTTTTAAGCTCCCCATGCCCTCGCACATCAACTTATGGAAGGTATTGTGGTCATGCATCGCAATCTCAGGGCGCAAGTCAAAGCAGCCGGCAATCACGTGAGGCCAATCTGTCGAAGGGAGGGTTTTCCACCGAGACAACGGCAGAGTGTCGTGTTCGTAAGCCTCGTTGTTGTATACTCCATAACTTGTCTTTCGACGGAAAGTTCTTCCAACATTGCACGGGTCAGGCCATTCGACTAATTCGCCATAGTAGAGCTTTCCATTGGCCTTTCGATAGGGCAGAGGTAGGATGTGTCGGCGTCTGGCGAGGATTCGGTCCGGGTCTGGCATATTGTACGGGTCACGAGGGGCAGCGATGATGGGGTCAAAAAGCTGGGCCTGTGCGTAGTGGATTCTGGCGAGATTGCCTCTTATTGGGAACCCAGAATCGGCCGGTTCCAGTCCGTTGCCGTTGATATCGGCATACAACTGTGTTGACTGGAAATCGCCGGCGGCGAAGAACATAATCTGGTCGAATCGTTGATACTTAGTAGGGTCATTGGGGTAACAGGGGTCCGGGTACTGCTCAAACCATATCAAAAGCGGGGCATCGCGGCGTAGGCCTTTGAAGTCGGAGTTCAACTGGTTGGTAACGGCACGGAGCTTTCGCATAATCTGGGCGTTTGCGACGGCGGCGCGGTATGAGCCTATGCCGAACTTGAAGATAATGCCTACGAAGGACATTACCATCGCCAGGATTGCGACGGCAACGACAAGCTCAATCAGTGTGAAGGCCTGCTGAGTTCGTAGTTCGTAGTTTTTAGTTCGTAGTCTGTTCATAGCTGATACGCTAAAATCTGATTATTTTTTGATATACGGCTATACAAGGGTATCTGCCGCCGCCGACCGGCGGAGGAATCACCCAGACGGCAGCCGGAGGGTGTAAAGGAAAGCTGGGATTGTGCCAGTCCATCTCGACCCAGCTTCTGTCCAGCGTAATTTCGGCGGGAGCAGCCGGGTCGCGTTCGAGGACGCGGTAGATACGGCCGCTATAATCATCGACGATTGTCGAGCCGTCGTTGATAACACGCACGTCACCGGATGCGTAGGCGAGCGGGCGGGCGAATATTTGGAGTATGTCCGTTCGTATAGGTGGTTGCGGGTCAGGATATTTAACACCTACTTTAACAGGGCGCGGCCACTCATAAAAGGGTACATCAAGGTTATCAAGCGGGTATTTTTGGTTGCTCCCTATTTTTCTGCACACAAAGACGGTTATCTGGACGAGGCGGCTGGAGCTGTTGATGCCGTAGAGCATATTGGGGTCGATATAGAACTGGTCGGCTGGGACCACCCGCCTGCACAGAGCAGACCAGAAATACTGTTTGCCGAAGATATTGACAGTTCCGTCCGAGGGATACGAGAATTCATGATGTGGGAGCAAAGCGGGGGGCAGCGGCGGGCCAGAGACGCCGGCGTAATTGACCCACCAATCGGTATAAACGTCGTTAAAGTCTGTGAGATTATATGGAGCGATGATAGCAGGGTCGATGTTGTCGTTTGGGTCGTTGGGATTGCCTTCGGCGTAGAGTTTTATTTTAGCGAAGGCCTCGTCGGCGACTATGGCGGCGATTGTCCGCTCAGTGGCGATTGTCGTAAAACGGATGCTTACCGGGAACACGCCGGCTACGAGAAGCATCCCAATGGCCAGTGTACCGACGGCCAAAAGGACTTCGGTCAACGAAAAACCGCCTTTGCTGTCTGATTTTCGCATAAGCCAACGTTCTTACCTGTTTATGATTGTTCCGGTGTAAGGGTTTATGTAAATGCGTTCGAGGGTGTGTAAATAGTCAGACCAGGCCCTGCCGCTTTTATAGGCATCTTTGAATTTTACCCTGTCGTAGATAATAAAACTGTTTCGACTCGGCTCGTTGTTCAAACCAAGAGCGGGATAGTCATCCTGGTAGAACATTGCGACCCCAGCATCGACTTCAGCTTTTTTGTTAAAGACGTCGTCGGTGCTTGGCCCATATGACACGAAATCACCTTTGCCGTGCTTATTTCTTGTTTGGACTTCGTGTATCACCATTTTGCCGGATGGTGAAAAGATAATCGAAAAGGTGGTCGTGTCTGTCAGCACGCTGGCGTTACTTAGCTCCGTGTCACCGTCTTTAATATCAATAAAGCCGTCACCGGCAGCAAGGAGGTCGGGTCTATATCTCAAATCCATTGCGCCGACTGTGTCGGGTAGTTTCATTGGCTCAGAGCCATCGGCTGCTCGGAAGCCTGAGACCAAACCCGTGCGGTCAAAATCGTGGACGATGAAGACCATATACTGGGGCGCTTTGAGGGGGTTGGCGAGGTTGTAGGCCTTTTGGAACCTGATGCCGGCGTAGCGCTGCTCTTTTGCGGCCAGGGCGCGTGCGGAGGACAGGGCTGCGCTTATCATAGCTCGTGTGCCGGCCTCGGTCTGGAAGGAATTGATAAGGGCGTGGATGGCAGGCAGACCCAGGGCCACGAACATGGCAACGGCGGCGATGACGACCGTCATCTCCATCATCGAAAGGCCGGATTGTCTGTGTCCTGGTTTCATTTTTTTATCTTAACCGCAGATTACGCGGATTCAGGCGTTTGATTTTATCTGTTTGTTATGTCGTCATCGGTGCCAAAAAGTCCATCGGGACCAGCAGAAGTAATGACTGGGAAAGCCCTCGGGTCGGTCACTTCGGGTTCGGTGGAAGGTTGAGGTTCATTATTGTTATCGTTTCTGTAATAACTGTAGTGCAAGGCCGTTCCCCAAGGGTCTATGATTCTCATTAGTGGATACGGTCTGCCGTCCATATCAATGATACCATCGTTTGCTATCAGCGATTCTTCGATTTGGTCCAGGGTCTTTCTGCTTTCGAGAACTCTGGTGAGAAAGAAATACAAAATCTGGATTCCCGAAGAATTGGGGTCGATGGGATTGACGGTAACACTCGATGCACCCAAAGCATCTATCAGGGTGTGCTGAAAGGCAGCGGCATCATCAAGACGAAAGCCGTTACAGTCCAGTGGGAAATGCAGGCCGGCGTTGGCGAAGCTGCCTTTATAGGTATAGCCGTAATCTCGGAATTGGCCGAGGGCGCCATTTAACAGTGCGAGGGTGCCTTTCGTGAGGTGCTCCTTGCCTTGATTGTCGATACGGGCGGCGATGCCGACAACCATAGCGGCCAGGAGGGTAATTATGGCCAGAACGAGAAGCATCTCGAGAAGCGTTAAGCCGGTTTTGAATTTCCGAGTTTTCATAATCATCACCTATTTACTTATACGATTCAGGGCAAAGGTTAGTTTCCGAAATTGGTAATATCATCATTTGTCCCGTAGAGGCCGTCAGCCCCGGCAGAAATCAATATGTACGTATCAGGCTTATAAGGCCGTATCGGTGTTTTGGGGTCTCTTATGTAATCGCAGAAGTATGCAAACCTGTTCGTGTCATTAGCAAGAGTGCTGTTTTTCTTTGCAGGTGACAGTTTTTTTTCGTCGATGACCAGGTTGATGAGGACCTGGTTATCGAAGCCATTGTAGATTCGGCGAAAAGGATCCTGGTCTGTTATAGTCTTGTAGGATGTGTTTGCCTTGTAGTAAAGAATCGGGGTACCGGCCTTGACGGGTTTTCCACCGATGGTTAGTCTTTTTACGCCGAAGGAATCGCAGAGTACGTAGGTATCCTGGGCCAAGTTGCCATATTTCGGGTCATTGAAGACGCTGGGGTTGAACAATCCATCATTAGCGCCGTCGGCAGAACTCCCAAGCCTGAAAGCATTTGTAGTTTCGATGTAAGGGCCTCTTCTTTCGGTTAACGTATCGAGGGTGCCGTCGGCGTTTTCATCTCTTTGTTTTTCGATGTCATATGGATTAGTGTCTGGGTCAATGACCTTTGGATACCACGCAGGAGCTATCCAACCGGACTTTGGGTGGAAACCCATGAGGTCCAAACCGAGGAGTGCTTCTGTGAGTTTCTGGGCGCCACCGTAGGTATCATTAGGGGGAGGCGGTAAGGGCCAGTCTGACGGTGGGTAATCGCCGTCGTCATTTTTGAATGCGGTCAGGGCAAGCTCTATGGTTGTGAACTGGGCATTTTGTCTTGTTTCTCTTGCGATGGTGCGGACCAGGTTCAGGGACGGAATGAGAATACCGACCAAAAGCGCGATAATCGAAACGGTGGTTAACAGCTCAACAAGGGTAAACCCAGATTTTTTAGGTCCAGCAGCCATTTTCTCTAATCCAATCCGTATAACCAGCTTTTCAATAACCAGTCTTCTTTCAATATCGAGAAGTCTTTCATATCAACACGGTCATCCCGTTCGAGGTTGGTCCTGGCACAGTCGTTCTCAATGGGAGAGTTTGGGTCGTAATCGTTGGCAAGGATGGCGAAGTCGCGCAAATCCACGATACCATCATCATTGAGGTCTGAATCCAGCAAGTGGAATTGTTCAAGATTGGGGTCGTTCCAGAAATACTCATTAGGGTCGTGCCAATCTTCGCAGCTCCTTTCATTGAGCCAAACATCGGCAATCAACTTGAGGTCAAATTCATCCACTATTCCATCATTATCAACACCATACTGGTAGACGGGTTCTTCAGCGAACCAGTTGCCGGCTAACAGCGCGAAGTCGAGCATATTGACGCGAGAATCGCGATTGAGGTCTTCGGGCAGATAGCCCAAACCTGCACAATGGGTATTGAACTTTACAAAATCCCACTGTGCGTAGTACTCGACGTAGGAGGTTTCATCCGCGTTGGCTCTTATACCCAGGGAAAGCGTGTGCGAATTTGCATCTTTATATGTTTCATTAACATCGATAATTACGTCAAGGTACTCACCCTTTACATCCGGGCCGATGCTGTTTGACTCCCATACGAGATTGTCGTCAATCAGTAACACGGCGCTGCGTCTCTGCGGGTCCCACGGAATCTGGGATGATATGGTATCCAGCTTTATGTCAAAAATGATTTGATTGACATCGGCGAGGTACACGGGCTGAGAGAGCGTTGCGATATCTCCCTCGGCGAAGGTTGCAAAGGCCTGCGAAGAGAGGGTGAGTGAGCGCCGGTGGTCGCCATAACCGTTGGTGGACCAGTCTGTGTCTATCCATCCGCTGAACGTGTCGGGGGGCATATTGACATCGCACCAGTAGCGAGGCGCTTCTGCCGTGATGTCGGGCACATTAGCATCGTTTTCAAAACTGCCGTTTCTGACAATGCCAACGCGGGCCTGCGTCAAACCGGCTGATATAAGCACCAGCGTCACTGCCGCAATGAATATCACCTTTTCCACCATCACTCTGCCTGGTCCTTAAGTATTGAGTAGGATTTAGCTACATTCCGAAATTGAATATGTCATCTTTTGTGCCGTATTCACCGTCAAAACCTGCCGAAAGAAGAATGTAAGAATCCGACCTGTAAGGGGTTGGTACAGTAACATTTTTATTTATGGTCTTTTCATAAAATATTTCCGTCCTTGCTGGAATTGGGCTACCGGAGGCATCCATGTGCAATGTTGCGCCTTTATCTGAGGCCATTGGATGCGAGTGGGCGGCCATGTCCCAGGGCAGGCCGAGCAATACCAAGTCGTCATTGTCCTTGTACTTGTAAATGTTTTGCAGGTTATTTGCATTGGAAACATCGTGTCCGCCAAGGGAAGGGTCTGCCATGTAGTAAAGTATTGGCATGCCAACTCTTTTTCCTTCTATGGTCCCAGCACGGGAATACTCGTCGTATAATACAATTTCTTCGCCCACAAAGTCCGTAGCACTCCCGAACCGGCCTTGATAGCGCGGTTGATTGTATATCTGGTTCAACCTGTAGAAATTTGTGTTTGCAATGGGCAGATATTTTCTTCTGTCACTGAGGTCCCTTAGAGATGGATCAGGCGAATCAAACGGCTCATATATGCGAGGGGCATTATCTCCCGTGCGGCCATCCCTTCTGAATAGCGACTCCGGGTCAAATCCCTGGAGGTCAAGGCCGAGCATGGCCTCAGCGAGCTTCATTGCGCCACAATAAGGAAGGTTTGCCTTGTCGAACTGGCTTGACGGCGGGTAGCCATCCCACTCGTTATAGAAAAGCTCGATTGAGACGTCGATGGTGTGGAACTGGGCCTTTTGTTTTACCCTCTTGGCGTATCGTCTGACCATATTCAGGGACGGCACTATCAGGCCGACAAGGATTACGATAATGCTCATAACGGTGAGCAGCTCTATGATGGTAAAGGCCGCTTTTGTGCCGGCTTTTCTGGGAATCGCTTTCATTTTGTTTTCCTTTAATAAATCTGACGATTTTTCTTAGTCCGCCATTTATGCACCGCCTGACAGGCCCGTGATGATTTGTATCATTGGCAGGAAAATTGCCAAAACGATGGTCATAACAATAAGGCCGAGTACGATAATCATGATTGGCTCAAGCAGCGACATCAGCGATGCGACCATGACATCGACCTGTTCGTCGTAATTGTCGGCGACTTTCAGAAGCATTTTGTCGAGGTCGCCTGTTTCCTCGCCAACCGATACCATATTGCAGACAATTGCATCGACAGTTTTGGATTGGCGCAGCGGGCTTGCGAAGGTATCTCCCTGCCTGATGGAGTTGTGGACGTTGTGCAGCATATTGGTGTAGACCTCGTTTCCTGCGGTTTCTGCGGTAACATTGATGCCGTCGAGGATTGGGACGCCGGCCATAATGAGTGTTCCGAGTGTTCTTGTCCAGCGTGTAACGGCGATGTTTCCGCTGAGCTGGCCAATGAGCGGGAGCTTCAACTTAGTGGTATCCAAAACCAATCTTGCTGCCCGGAAGCGTTTGGCAAATCTGAGCGCAAAGATAGTCAGAAAGGGAACGGATACGAGGACGGCCCAGCCGCCAATCGGGACCCCGTATATGCGTGGAGCCCAATCAGGGCCGAATGCAATCCAATGGCTTATTCCAAGGACTGTGCGTGTTACCCAATGGAGTTGTGCGCCCTCTAACATTTCGCTTAACACGGTCTTAAACTGCGGCACGACAAAGGTCATCAACAGCAGCAGGATGACAAAAGCCGCCGTTATGACGACTGCCGGGTAGACCATTGCGCTTCTGACTCGAGATTTGAGTTTCTGGGCTTTTTCCATAAAATCAGCGACACGCGAGAGTATGAGGTCGAGGACGCCGCCAGTCTCACCGGCTGCGACCATATTGACAAGGAGGCGGTCAAAACATTTTGGAAACCTGCCCAGAGCTTCAGAAAGGGTGGAGCCGCCTTCAATCTCATCGGCGACATAGCCGATGACCTTTTTGAAGGTTCCGGCCTTTTGCTGCTCCTGTAGAATTCTGAGGGAGCGTAAAATGGGCAGACCTGCATCCTGGAGCGTGGAAAGCTGCCTTGCGAACTGCGTTACTAACTTTACTTTGACCCTTCCGGCTGCGCCGCGTCTGCGTTCGGGCCTTGCGCCGGGAGCTCTTGCCCTCCTTGGTGCGCCTCGGGTACGCACCTTGGTGGGAAAATATCCGAGGTTGCGTATTTTGCTTATGGCCTCTTTCTGGCTAAGTGCTTCTACTTCGTCTTTTATTTCGACGCCCTGAGCATCGAGGGCTTCATACTGAAAGACAGGCATCCTGAGCACCTCCTTTCGGCTGACGATTAGTCAGTAAATATTGCATAGTTGAAACCTTTTAAGCTTCGGAAATTGTTTCCTTTACGACTTCATCTATGGTGGTAATTCCGTTATAGATAGCGGCCAGGCCGGCATCGCGGAGCAACTTCATGCCGGCTTTGCGTCCGGCGGCTCGTAAAACATTTGTCGACGCCTGATTCATAATCAGCTCACGTATATCATCATTAAACGTCATAATCTCGAACAAGCCGGTCCTTCCCCTATAACCTGTGTTATAACACTTCTTACAGCCTCGGCCGTAATAGAACTTTCTGCCTTTGGTATCCTCGGGCGTCAGTCCCAATTCGGCGAGCTGCATTTCGCTCGGCTCATAGAGGGTTTTGCAGTTTTCACATATCTTTCTTATCAGCCGCTGGGCAATAATACCCTCGAGGGTGGCAGTAATAAGAAACGGCTCAACACCGAGGTCGAGCAGTCTGGCTATAGAGCTGGGGGCATCGTTAGTGTGCAACGTGGTGAAGACGAGGTGGCCGGTGAGCGAGGCCTGGCCTGCAATTTCCGCTGTTTCAAGGTCACGAATTTCACCGACCATCACGATATCGGGGTCCTGTCGCAGGATTGAACGAAGACACTTCGCGAAGGGCAGTCCAATATCGGCCTTGATTTGAACCTGAATAATACCGTCCATATCATATTCTATGGGGTCCTCGGTGGTAATAATTTTCGTCTCGATGCTGTTGAGCTCGTTTAAGGCAGAGTAAAGCGTGGTTGTTTTTCCGCTTCCTGTGGGGCCTGTCACAATGAGAATGCCGTTAGGTTTGTGGATAAGCTGACGGAGGAGCTTAAGATTGTCAGGCATAAGGCCAACCTGCTCCAGGTCCAGGCGGAGCTGACTTCTGTCCAAGACACGCAATACGACGCTTTCTCCAAACATTGTAGGCATAACGCTCACACGGAGGTCAACGGGGTTACCCTGTACGGTGAGGGATATTCTGCCGTCCTGTGGCAGTCGCCTTTCGGCGATATCCAGGTCGGCCATAACCTTTATTCGGGAGCTGAGTGCAGTGGCGATGTGCTTTGGAGGTGGGGACATTTCATAGAGGATGCCGTCGATTCGGTATCGCATCTTGTACTCATTTTCAAATGGCTCAAAATGGATGTCGGAGGCCTTGTCGCGAATCGCCTGAAGCAAAACCAGGTTGAGCAGCTTTTTGATGGGATTCGACTCGGACAGTTCCTTTAACTCGTCGAGGTCAATACTCTGGTTCCTGCCTTCAAAGGCGGCAAGGAAAGTGTCCTGCTGTATTTCACCTATGAGCTCATTTATCTCTTCTTTTTCCTGGCGTGCCTCATAATACTTATTCAAGGCGTGGTCGAGCAGTTTGGCATCGGTAATTTTGGCAGTGACTCTAAAGCCCATCAGTGTGCTCAGGTCATCGGTTGCCCTGAAATTATCGAAGTTGTCAAGAGCGACTGTCAACTCGTTTGTGTCTTTATTGTAGTTGATGGGTATGCAATGATAGGTCTTTGCCATCTGGGCCGGCACCTTGTCGATGACATCTGGTGGTATGTCGAGCTTCTCCACGTCGACATACTCCATTCCGCGCTGGGCTGCCAAAGCGAACTGCAGTTGGTCCTCATCGACCAGTCCAAGCTCAAGGAAAATCCGACCAATCTTGATTTTTCCCTTCCGCTGCTTCTGAATTCTCAGGCATTCGTGGACTTTGTCTCTGGTGAGGATTCCCATTTTTATGAGGACCCTTCCGAGCGTTCTTCCCCGCAACTGCTCAACAGGAGGAAGCGTTGTAAGTGTTTTGCCTTTTTCCATAGCCGTCCACCCTTTCAATCAGCACACTTGAGGTCTATCTTATTATACAACATTAAAGCCTTTTACGCAAACAGATTACATATTAGACATTTAGTTATTAGGACTATTTTCTTAGGCTGTTTCGCTGCGACACATGGATTTGCTCGCCGAAACCCCGCTTTGGGCAGTACATCTTTGCCAATGATGTCGAGCCTGTGCCCTGCCGGGCGGCAGTTTTGTGGCAAGATATGGTTTGGCGAGCCGAAATCAGGTTCGCAGGACGGTTCCTCCGAGACCTTCTTCGGGCGGTTTCCCTCGTTTTTTCTTTGCTCCTTTTATCCGTTTGACCTTCTCCGTGGCCTTGTCCTGGAGCATTCCGGGCTGCCGTGCTTTGTCGAGCATTTCCTCAAGCGTTATCTTGTGGGCATCGTAGAGCTGCCAGAGATGCTCATCAAGCAGTTGCATTCCCAGCCTTTTACCGGTCTGAATGCTCGAATCGATTCGGTAGGTCTTGTTTTCACGGATAAGATTGGCGATGGCCGGCGTGACGACCATGAACTCGTAAGCGGCAATTCTTCCCCTTCCGGTGGCAAGAGGACAAAGTGCTTGACTTAGAACGGCCATAAGGTTAGTGCTCAATTGAGTTCGAATCTGCTCCTGCTGATTTACAGGGAAAACATCGATAAGTCTGGTGACCGTACTGGCGGCGCTGGTGGTATGTACAGTACTGAAAACGAGGTGGCCTGTCTCGGCGGCTCTGATAGCTGATTCGATTGTTTCGAGGTCTCTCAATTCGCCAACGAGGATGACGTCGGGGTCCTGTCTGAGGACGCGTCTGAGCGCCTCTGAGAAACTGGGGACGTCTATGCCAACTTCTCTTTGGTTGATGATAGATTTTTTGTGATTATGGTAATACTCTATAGGCTCTTCAACGGTTACAATGTGACGGTCAAAGTTCTCGTTGATATAATTGACCATAGAAGCCAGGGTTGTTGTCTTACCGCATCCGGTGGGGCCTGTGACCAAAAACAGGCCTCTCGGTCTTCGGCATAACGCAGCACAAATCTTTGGCAGGCCTATCTCTTCAAAAGTCATGATTTTACTCGGAATAAGACGCAAAACCAGACTAATACTACCTCTTTGTTTGAAGATAGCGACACGAAATCTACCTGCATCTCCAAAGGCAAAGCCGAAGTCGGTTCCGCCTTCTTCCTGCAGCTCCTGTTGATTTCTATCAGGCGTTATGCTTTTCATCAAAGCGGTAGTATCATCAGGGCCAAGCACTTTCGTTTCCAGAGGTCGCAGATGCCCATCAATTCGAAGGACCGGAGTTCTCCCTGTAACCAGATGTATGTCGGAACCACCCTGGCTGACACAGGCCTGCAATAATCTGTCCATATTGACTGTCGCCATACGGGTATCCTTATCGATTTGTTTTGCCTAATCGACAACTATGGCTTCTGTTTGTGATATTTTGACGATTTCCTCCGGGGTAGTTATACCGTTGAAAATCTTAATTTTACCATCTTGCATCAAGGTTTTCATTCCGCTTGCGACTGCGACCCTTCTTAATTCATTGGTAGGTGCCTTGGCAAATGCCAATTCTCTCATTTCATTGTTCATTTCTATCATTTCAAAGACGGCGAGCCGCCCCCTATAGCCTGTATTCTGGCACTTACTGCATCCGGCGCCTTTGTATATGGGACGTTTTGCGATATCTTCCTGGGTGATATTCAGCAGTCGCAGATGGTACGGGTCCGGATTTTCGTCGATAACTTTGCAGTTGCTGCAGATGACTCTAACGAGTCTCTGGGCCATAATGGCCTGTACGGAACTGGCAACGAGGAAGGGCTTGACGTCCATATCTATCAAACGTGTAATTGCACTGACCGCGTCATTTGTGTGCAAGGTACTGAAGACGAGGTGTCCTGTAAGTGCGGCCTGGATTGCGATGTCTGCGACGACACCGTCTCGAATCTCACCGATTAGTACGATATTAGGGGCCTGTCGCAACATTGCCCTGAGGATTCTTTCAAATGTCAGGCCGATGTCCTCTTTGACCTGACACTGATTCATCCCGTCGAAGTTGTACTCTACGGGGTCCTCGGCGGTAACAATTTTCTTATCAGGCTTGTTAAGCTCCTGCAGCGCGGCATAGAGGGTTGTGGTCTTGCCGCTACCTGTGGGGCCTGTGACGAGAAAGATGCCATTGGGCCTTTTGATTATCCGAAGAAAATGTTGATAGTCATCCGGCTCGAAACCGAGGGACTCGATACCGATATTGACTGCATCTCGTCGCAGGATTCTCATGACGACGCTTTCGCCGTGATTTCCCGGCAGAGCGGAAACACGAAAGTCTATATCCTCTCCTCCAATCACGCGTTTGATACGGCCGTCCTGTGGCAGTCTTTTTTCTGCGATGTCCATGCCGGACATAATTTTCAGTCGAGTTATCATCGGCGCCTGCATATTCTTTGGGATATTGTCTTTTTCCAAACATACGCCATCTACGCGATACCTTATGCGTACCCTGTTTTCCATTGGTTCGACGTGAATATCGCTGGCGCGCATGTAATAGGCATTGTCTATTATTAGATTAACCAGCCTGACAACTGGGCCCTCCTCATCACCGGCGGCCTGAGCGCGAAGTGCCTCGGCCTGTAATTCGTGGCCGGCGTCGGTAAGTTCTGCAGCGGTTGCGTCGATGCTATGTTTCAGTCTTGCATCTTCTTCGCTTTTTGTCTCTTCGAGGGAATCCTCGATGTATGAGCGAATCTTTGAGGGGTTTGCGAGGTAGCAGTCCAGGTCGGTATTCAATCGAAAGCGAATTGCGTCCATAGTATCGAGGTCGGAGGGGTCGCTAACTATCAATCGTAATTTTCCGTTATTCATGCCAAGCGGCAGGACATGGTGCCTTTTGATGATATCTTCCGGAATCAGGGGCATTGCTTCGGCGGGGATTGTGGTTTTATCGAGGTTGACGTATTTCAGGCCAAATTGCCTGGCGATTACCTTTGTGAGGGTTTCCTCGTCGATAAGGCCGAGCTCGAGCAGGACCTGGCCAAGGCGCTTATTATTGGCCTTTGCGGTCTTTATGGCGCTGAGAAGTGACTGCTTTTCAACAAGCCCTGCTTTGTAAAGTATTTCACCTAAATGTCTGCGTTTTTTTGCCATATTTGCCCAACATTTCGTTAACCTGGGTAAATTGTATTATAACATTGTCGGCTCGGTTAGTCAAACAAGCAATTTATTAAAGCTACAATTTTAGTCTAAGTATGTTCAATGCTGTTTGCGCAGCACGAAAGCGAATGAAATCCCTGCCGTGAGAAAAAATGAAACGTCTGCTTTCACATTGATTATCGGAGGTTAAGCTGATATAAACCAGTCCGACGGGTTTTTCGATGCTGCCTCCTGTGGGGCCGGCTATGCCGGTTATGGCAATTGCGATGTCGGCTGACGCTTTTTCTCTGGCACCTTTGGCCATAGCATCGGCGACCTGTGGGCTGACGGCTCCATAAGCTTGAATCAGGTCATCGGGAACTCCCAGCTCGGTGGTCTTGGCGGTGTTGTCGTAAGTAACCCAGCCGCGAGTGAAGTATCTGCTTGCTCCGGGGACATCGGTGAGCAATTTTGCGAGTGTTCCGCCTGTGCAGGATTCCGCGACAGCAATAGTTTTTCGCTGCTGGGCCAATTTTTGGCCTACGACCTGGGCCAGGGTCTGTTCGCCGGTGCCGTAGACCAATTCCCCAAGTATTTGCGTGAGCAGTGTTTCGTCCTGCTGGGCCATTCGGCGGGCTTTATCTTTATCGTCTGCGGTTGCGATAATGTGGAGAGTAATAACCCCGTATTCGACGGTGCAATTGATTAGCGGGTTTCTGTCTCGCTGCATATTTGGGCCGAGCAATTCGGCGATATTTGACTCACCCGTTCCGAAACACTTCAGCTTGCGAACGACGACAGCCTGACCGGTCGAGAGCCTTTTCAATTCAGGGAAAACAGACTCTTCGAACATACGTTTCATTTCCGAGGGCACGCCGGGCAGAGCAGCAAGCAATTTGCCTGCCATCTGCGCCATAATACCGGGTGCGGTGCCGAGATTGTTCGCCAGGGGTCCTGCACCTTCCGGTATGTATGCCTGGATTTTATTGCTCTGCGGCATTTGCAAATCTCGGCTTGTGAAGAAATCCTGTATTTTCTGCAAAAGCCTGTCGTTCAACTGCAGTTCAGTACCGAGGAATCTTGCGAAGGCCTGGCGAGTCAAGTCGTCATCGGTGGGCCCCAACCCCCCGGTGAGCAAAACGACGTCGGCATCGCTGCCGGCCAAATTCATTACGCGTACAATGAAATCGATTTGGTCGCCGACGGTGTAGGAACTGACAACGGGTATGCCGATTGAGAATAGTTTTCGACATAGATAGGATTTATTAGTGTCAACGGTTTGGCCGCTGAGGACCTCATTTCCGATGCTGATTATGCTTGCTTTTTTCATAAAGCTAAAACTGAATTAAGGCTTTGATGACGCCGTCTCGATATTGGGCGACCATATCAAAGGCCTGTTTTGTCTGCTCAATTTCGAACGTATGGGTAATCATAAAATCGACGCTGATTTTGCCGGCTGCTATCAGGTCTATGCAGGCCTGCGTAGATTTGTTCTGCCTTCTGACGTTTATTATAGTAATTTCTTTTCTTCGTATTCTGTCAATGATAAAGGAAATTCTTTCGGTGCGTGGAATGCCGATGACCATTAGTTTTCCGCCCGGTTTCAGCAGGTCGACTGCCTGGTCGATTGTTTCCTGCTGGCCGGCACATTCGAAAACGACATCGATACCAAGCGGCTGGAGGCGCAGGATTTCTTTGACTATCTGCTGGTTATTCGGATTGCCGACCCAGGCTGCACCGGCTTTTCGGGCAGCTACGATACGCTCGGTTACTTTTTCGGTCATATAACAAGTGTTGTTGTTTGCGGCTGTGGCGGCAAGCAGACAGCTTAGGCCAATCGGGCCGGCGCCGAGAATGGCAATGGCGGCATTTTCCGGCAGGCGGGCTTGTCTGACTGCATACAGCCCTATAGCCAACGGTTCGCATAACACGGCCTGTGCGTGGGTGAGTTTGCCGTCGATAAGGAAGCAGCAGTCCTCGGGCATAGTGATATACTCGCATAAACAGCCCTGGACCTGGCCCGGACAGCCAAGGAATTTCAGGTTTCGACAGGTGTTCTGCCTTGCCTGATTGCACTGGTCGCAATGATGACAGGCTATTGCGGGTTCGACAAATACGTGGTCGCCGATTTTGACGTTAGTGACCGCCCGGCCGACGGCCGTGACGGTTGCGGCACATTCGTGGCCGACAATAAAAGGGTATTCGACAAGCTGCGAACCAATTCTGCCGGTCTCGTAATAGTGCACGTCGGAACCGCAGACGCCGACCATTTCAACCTTCAGAAGAACGTCGGTATCTTTTTCGATGGTCGGCTCAGGAATATCGGTCAACTTAATCTGCCGAATGCCGGTCAGTACAACTGCTTTCATAACTTTGGTGAGTCCTTGATTTTCCGTGTTCAGACGTTGAATCTGAAATTGATAATGTCCCCATCCTGGACGATGTACTCTTTGCCCTCGAGTCGCGTTTTTCCGGCGGCCTTTACAGCTTTTTCGCTGCCGAACTGCTTCAGGTCGTCAAAGGCTATTGTCTCGGCCTTGATAAAGCCCCGCTTAATGTCGGTGTGGACCTTTCCTGCTGCGTCCAGGGCGACGATTCCCCGCTTTACAGGCCAGGCGCGCAATTCACCGGAAACAACCGTCAGGAAGCTGATTAAGCCTAATGCCGAATAGCAGGCATTAACGAACTTACTTGCTGCCGATTTGGCAATGCCTAACTCGGCCATAAACTCTGCCCTGCTGCCAGCATCCAACTGCGCCAGTTCATGTTCGAGCTTGGCACAGATTGTTATGACAGCGACAGTGGCGGTCCCCTCGCCAAAATCGAGATTTGTGTTTAGCTGGTCCTCGCCGACATTTACGGCAACGACAATCGGCTTTAAGGTCAGGAAACCGAGCGACTTTATCATCTCGCGCTCGGCTTCGGTCTCAACGGCCGAGCTTATGGGCTTTTCGGCCTCTATGGCCTCCTGCAGTTTTTGCTGCAGGGCGAGTTCGGCCTTATCGTGTGGCTGGGTTTTAGTTGGCTTATTAACCTGCTTTTGGAGTTTCTCGATTCGTGTGGCAACAAGCTCCAAATCGGCAAGGAGTATTTCGGTTTTCAACTCGGCAAAGTCCCTGGCGGGGTCTACGGTATTTCGGTAAGGCGGCACGGCGGGGTCTTCAAATGCCCGGACCACCAGAACGAGCAGGTCAACTGTCCTTATCTGACTGTTCAGCCGCCTCGCAGCGGCTCGGCCGTGCTCATCGGCGAAGTTAAAACCGGGCAGGTCAAGGCAGTCAATCGTTGCATAGGTTGTTTTCTTTGGCTTGTAATACCGGCTGAGCCAGTCGAGCCTTTCGTCCGGGACAGGCACAATGGCTTCCTGGATTGTGGTCGAGCCGACCGGCGGAATCTCCCTGCCGCTGACAGCGGAGAAAATCGTGCTCTTGCCGGACTGGAGCAGACCAATCAGTGCTGCTTTCATTTATTCCCCTTTTCGGTTTTCATACACACTATTGCCGTGGGCGTCGTACGCAACGACGGCGGGAAAATCAACTACTTCGAGTTTCCGTACGGCCTCAGCTCCCAAATCATCGTATGCGATTACCTCTGCCGAAACTATGTGCCTGCTGAGCAGTGCAGCGGCTCCGCCGAGAGCAGCGAGATGAACGGCTCGATATTTCTTCAAGGCGTCTCTGACTTCGTTATCTCTGTATCCTTTTCCAATCATTGCTTTGAGGCCGCTGGCAATCAGGAGAGGACTGAAAGGGTCCATTCTTGAGGATGTAGTGGGCCCGGCAGCACCGATTGGCCTGCCTGGGCGGGCAGGCGTAGGGCCTGCAAAGTAGATAACAGCCCCCTCAAGGGCAAACGGCAGCTTTTGTCCGGCGTTTAATGATTTGCATAGTCTCATGTGTGCCATATCCCGAGCGGTATAGACGACGCCAGTGATAGAAACCTCGTCTCCGGCCTGTAACGAGCGGACATCGGCTTCAGTCAGAGGCGGCTTCAATTTCCTTGTGTGCTCCATATTTTCCATATACTATAAATGAAGGAAAAAAACCAGTATTAGTTGCGGTTTTGGGCGATGTCGGAATTTTGCGCGCTCTTTTTTTAAGTTTGCGGTTGCTCTTTGGCGGCATTTGATATAATAGTAAGACCATGGCCAAGTATCCAATATTTCTGGAAATGAGCGGTCGGCGAGCAGTCGTGATAGGGGCCGGTGCAGTGGCGGCACGAAAGGTTCAGTCCCTGTTGGCAGCAGGGGCTCGCGTTGTGGTGGTAGGCGAAAAGGTCGACGCTATCACCGCGAATGTAAGCCAGGATGCAAACGTTGAGCTGATAAAATCCAAGTATTCAAAGAATTACCTTGTCGGCGCGGCGCTTGTCATAGGCGCGACCGACAATCACCAGGTCAATGAGCAAATCTACAAGGATTGCCAGGAGCTGGAGATTCTGTGCAACGTAGTTGACGAGCCGGAACTTTCTGATTTTTTCGTGCCTGCTGTTGTGAAACGAGGCGACCTGCACATAGCTGTCAGCACGGAAGGCACATACCCGGCCTATGCCGGCCACATACGGAAGAAGCTGGAACAAATCTTCAGTGACAAGCACGGTGAGTTTCTGAGCGAGTTAGAGGCTTTTCGCAAAGGCATAATTGAAAGTGTGGCGGCGGCAAGTGACCGCAAAACGATATTGGGACAACTGGCTGATGACGAGTCATTCGAATACTTTGCTCGAAACGGCGCGCCGGCGTGGCGCAAGCGGGCGGAGGGGGTTGTAAAAGAATACGAGAGTTGCGCCTGAGCGTTGCGGCCGGGAAGTTATGTGTCAATCCTGCCAACAGTAACCTGAAGATATTTCTGTCGGTGGCCGATGCGCCTTCTGCTGTTTTTTCTTCTTCGAAAGTGCGTTGGGTAGAGTTTTCGGGCTTTGACTAAGGCATTTTCGGCAGTGGTTTCAAATGAGGCGACAACCTTTGCACCCTCGACGTATGGCGTGCCGATTTTGATGTTTTCGCCGTCACTTACAAAGAGGACTTTGTCCAGTTCTATGGTCTTGGCATCGCCGGGAATATCCGTCAGGTCGATATTGAGGCGGTCTCCTTGAGCAACTTTATATTGTTTTGCCCCGTGCTCAATCACTGCATACATCGCAAAGTTCCTGAATTTATGTTCAAAAATTGTGTTAAGTTAGGTATATTAACTGTTTAAGTTTTTGATGTAAAGGAAATTTTCTGATGTTTGGGGCGTTTTTTTGTATCGCCCCTGCCAATTACGAAGCTCAAAAGAGCGGCTAACGGCTTTTCGGGGCGTGCTTTATGCAGATAGCAATGATTCAGGACGAGATTGTGCCGATGGAAGAAGTCGGCTCGGTTTACTTGGACCGGGGCGTTTTCTTTGGCGACGGGGTTTACGAGGTGGTGCGAAGTTATAACGGTAAGGTCTTCGCACTCGAAGAACATCTGCAAAGATTCGCCAAGAGTCTGGCCGCAATCGGGATAACCAAAGTGGACATCGACGAAGTCCGGGCCAGGGTTCAACAGGCATTCGATACAGCCGGCATCTCAAATGCAAAAATATACTTTCACATTACCAGAGGTTCGGCGCCGCGGAACCACGTTTACGATAAGAACCTGGAGCCGAATTTTTTTCTGACCGTTACGGAGCTGGCCGACGATACCGAAGCAAAGAACAAGGGCATCGCGGTGTCTACCCATCCGGATTGGCGATGGAAAAGATGCGATATAAAGTCTCTGAACCTGCTGCCGAATGTTCTTGCTCGTCAGGATGCTGCCGGCAAAGGCTGTGCAGAAGCGATATTTGTTGATGATGCCGGGCTTATAACGGAGGGTGCCAGCTCGGCCTTTTTCGGGATTTTCGGGCAGAGGCTGCAAACGGCCCCCCTTGCCAATAATATTCTGCCGTCAATTACACGAGGGTTTGTTATCGAAGCAAACAAGAACGTTGGTTTAGAGTTGGTCGAGAAATCATTCACACCGGCCCAGGCCGCAGATGCGGACGAGCTTTTTATCGCGGTCACAACCCAAGATATTGTTCCCGTAGTGAAATTCGACGACAAAATCATCGGTGACGGTAAGCCCGGCAGCTCCACAAAACAACTGATGGCGGAATTTCAGTCGCTTGTCCTGTGAGCTGGTGATTGTCAGCCGCGGCAGATGTTATCGCTTCAGGAGGAACGGTCGGGTGCTCAAATTCTCTACTTTCAGGATATAACCGGCGGGAACGCTCGCCTGGTAGAAGATTTTGTCATTGTCGGTCCACCACCGGACGGAGACCATACCATGTGGTGTCGGGATTTTGCCGTCGCACCATTCAAGGCCGGGGTCGGCGAAACGCAGCTCGACAATTCTGTTCTGCGTATCGATGCGATGCACACCCAGAACGTCGCGATAGAGGCAATGGGCAACGTGGCTGGCGAAACCGTGATTACAACTGGCCGAAGTTCGAGTATTTTCCCATAGCGTTCCGGTTTTGTCAGCCATGTAGAGAAAAAAGTCTATCAGTTCATCCTTCAGTTGTCGGCAGTATCCGAAACGGCTCAGCAGTTCGAGCCTGAGGTAGTTGCCGACAAAAGAATTGGCTGGGTGCACTTGCGGGTAGGCTTTGGTCGTTGCCCGGCTGGGACCAAACTTTTCGCGCAACGCATTCCAAAGCTTTCCATGCGTCTGTGGCGAGGCAACATCAAAAAAGAAGGCAAAATATTGACAGACTTCACTGCGATTTTGGGTTATTTGAAGTTTGCCTTGTTTCCTGACTGCATTATCGATGAAGAACTCTCCGTCAAATGACTGCTGTCGTATCCGGTCTCGTAATTCTCCGGCTTGCCGCAACAATTCCGGCCGGCCGTACATTCTTCCCGCTGCTTGCAGTACCGCCGCATACAACATGTTTGTAGGATAACTGACGTCCTGGACAAATCGATTCGCCTCGGACCATTCGACAAAGACCCAGCTTTCCAGCTTTTCGAGCAAACCATCTTCGTTCTTAAACCGCTCAAAGTACTTCAGCAGGGACATAACTTTCGGCATCAGGGCATCAACCAGCTCGCGGTCGCCGCTGCGAGCTAAGTATTCCTCCAGTTGTATTACAAACCACATCGCCCAGTTCGGGATAAATCTGCCGTCGTAATGGTCCGCCGGATAGCACATTGGCAGCATCCCTTCCGGGTGGTGCTCGAAATGCGCGGGCAAAAGGTAGTTCTCAAAAAAGTTTTTCTCGATGGTTGTATTGCCGCAGAGGTCAAAGGCGACGCGGCTGGTAAAAAAACTATCGCAAAGCCAGCCCGCGCGTTCCCGTGACGGACAGTCCATAAAGATGTCGAGTGCATTTTGGCGAAAAGTTTCTCTCGCCGCCTCAAATATCCGATTTAACCGCGGATTGCTGCAGGCGAAATGCGCTCTCGAAGCTTCAGGGTTGGCGTAGTCGCGCAGATAAACATTCGTTACCTGGCAGGCACCATCCAGTACCAGTAACTTCAGGTAGCGCATGGTGTACGGCTCGAAGGTCTCCAGCGTAAACGTGCCGGGCTGCAATTCGTAACCAACGGCGTTGATGCATCTGAGGCGTTTAAAGTTAACATCGCCGTCCGACAGAATCTCGTCGAACGTGACGAACAGGCGTGTCTTTTTATTACATTTGACTCGTGCGCCAATAAAACCGGTCAAGTTTGTCCCAATATCGAGGATGGCAAAGGAATTCTGTGGCAGTTTTAGCGGCTTGTCGGGCAGATAAGGCTCATTAAGCTGGGCTGTCATCATCGACTTTATCTTCTGCAGTTCTATCGATGGAATAAGCTCCAGCTCGTCCATTGTGAAGCCCTTCAATTTTGGCCCGATTCTGGTCAGCTCACGGCCTTTCCACAAACGTTCAACCGGCACGTTTGTTTGTATGCGGCCGCGACTAACGCAGCGGACCGGCTGGCGCATCGAAAACCGCGGATATGCGACACGGCGTGGCAACAGCTTTTTGTCCGGAACAATGGTGCAGTTAGTCTTTACAAACGGGGCGCTTTTCTCGCTCCGCCAGTGGTCGTGTTGCTCGTTCAGGCGGTAATATTCTATAAACGGCCGCTGAAAACTGTAACGCTGGACCTTCTGCACCCGGTTTGTGAGAATGGAGGCCTTGAATTGCGCTGCTTTGCCGGCCGTTGAGGCCAGTACCTTACCATCGGCAACAACTTCGGCCTGGAGGAATGAAGGCTGGTCGAGCAGATAGTAGCCGTTTATGTTGTATCCGGACACTTCGATTGCCACGATGTTTTTGCCGGGACGCATCGTCTGCAACGGCCACTGGTCAACTCGCCAGTATCCGTGCGGTCCTCGTGCAGGACCATAACCGACAAAGGTGCCGTTTAGAAATATCCGGTAGACCGAAGAGCCGGTAATTCGCAGAACCGCCCTGCCGGTTTCAGGTCGCTTAAACACCGCCCGGAAACCAACGAAAAGGTTTTTCTCCGTCTGTCGTCCCTCAGGCCAAATGGGCCTGGCGGAGCAAAATGACACATTCTCATCGGCATCATCATATCGAGTTTTGTCGCGGCCTGCGCTGCCGGGGTCGGTAATCTCACTGATTTGGCATCCGCTGGGCCAAAGCACTACAGAGATTGCAATCAGTGTAAAGACAGTAACGCCGGCGAAAATGGGAAATCGATTGTGCATTTTCAAACTCCTGTTTCTGTCAACGATAGACGATATATTTACTCTGGCGAAGTATCCGACAGCAGCTCAGCAGCGGAGAGAGGAAAATAATTTTCAAAGGGCTGAATATCACTGATGTCCGGACGCTGGTCCTTATCATGTTTGATTCCGGGGCAGCCGGAATCGTAGTATAGCCGCCCGTTAATATTATACCAGGGGTATTCGCGACAGCCTCTCGGCCGGCACCAATAGCGCGAGCAAAGGCCATTCTTGAGCAGACAGCAAAGGCCGTCTTTCGACCTCACGTACATACGGTTTTTGTCTTTTTGAATGAACTTGTAGCCGATTTTTTCAGCTTCAGCGGGTGTTACCGCGGGTGTGCCGAGGTTTGTGCAGCACTTGGCACATTTTTCAGCGAGGCAATCAAGGCGCACGGGGCCTGCGGCAGGTACCAAACGGAGCAGCCCGCTTTTTCGGGCTTTGACAATGGCTCTTCTTAAAATACGATTCATAATAATCAGGACTGTAATACTTTTCTTTTTGCGGCTAAGAAGCCAAGTGAGATAATCGCTGTTGAGACGGCGAGGCTGGAAACCGGCGCGAGAAATACCAGGTTCGTGTTCGCCGAGAGTCTACCGTACACAGCAATACTCCAGCCTGTTACGAATCCTGTCGATACTGCCAGTGTCGCCCAAAGCGACAGGTTTTTGAGACGCTGCCTGTTGAGAAACAGTGCTGAAATTACGAGCGGGCAGAGCCCGAGCTGGGCTCCGTATATGGCAAAGACCAGGTCGGCTATGGAAAACCCTGCAACTGACAAAAGCTGGACCAGTATAGTGGAGATTACCGCGGCAATAATGAGTATTGCCCTGGAGATAGTCAACTCGGCTTTCGAGTCAAGTCTTTCCTTGAGAGAGTGTTTTCTGAGGCGTGAGAAAACATCCTCATAAAGCGTGTGCGATACCGCGATAAGCTGGGTTGAGGCGGTTGACAGCATTGCACCATATAAGCCGAGGACAACAATAAACAGGACGGAGCGAGAGAAAAGGCTGTTAGTGTTTCCAATCACGTTCAGCACCGAAAGCAGCGGGTTAACATGACTTTGCGGGTCAACTATCATAAAGGCAAAACATGCGAGGAGTGCAAACATGCCCCAGGTTGCCGCTGCGCTGAAAACACTGGCCCACAATCCGCCGATTACAGTTTCATTTTTCTGTGCAGCGGCTATTCGCTGCCAGATGCCCATATCTGAGATGAAGGTGGGTACGTTAATCACAAGAATTCCGAGCAGGAAGGGAATAAGCTCCGGGCGGTAGGAGAAATTGAGTACGTGCGGGGGTATTTTGGCGAAGTTTTCGGCCCAACCCCCGTGGCTTGCTGCGTAGTATATGTAGAAAGCCGGCAGCGAAAGCAGCAGTAACCAAATCGAAACCATTTGTATTCTGTCGGTAACTATTACCGCACGAAAACCGCCCACAGCGGTATAGACGAAAGCGGCTGCCGACAAAACTATGACAACTACCCAAGGCGGAACGTTTGGTACCAGGCCTGCAAAGAATCTTGAGCCAACGGTTAATTCGAGGGCAAACGCGCCAAGAAAGCCGAGGCTGGTACAGACGGCGCCGACGTAAGAAAGCATTTCTGAGCTGAACTCTCTGCCCAAGAACTCATGCAGCGTCGGGCGATGGTTGTACAGCGAGATTCGCTGCCAGATTTTTTTTGCAAATAATCGGACGACGAGTAATCCGGCTGCCGTAGTAACGACGGTCCAGAAGAGCCAAACGCCCAGGTGGCGGGCAAGCTCAAAAAAGGCCATAACAACGGTGGCTAATGAAATGGTAGTTGCCACCGTGCTGGCGGAAAATTCGGATGAATTCTTTACGCGTGCCTGCCTGCTGAAAGACAGCGGCAGTAGGTCTGCGATGCCTTTTGTGCGGCGTCCGAGGACTAAGCCGACCGTGATATAGACGGCGAATGCCAGCAAGAGGGCGCTTATTACCACAGTGCTCATACGTAATCGGCCCTACTGTCACTAATCCGCAGCTCGACGCTGATTCTATCTTTGAGACCGGCGGGAATATGCGGGAACCTGCCCTTTGCTATATCAACCAGTACGCTCAATTCCGGTCCTGGGTACAATTCGACCTTCCATCCCTGCTCGGACAACGCGCTGAAGACGGCTATCTCTTCGAGGAGATATTGGCCTGAAAGCTCTATTGCCTCTTCGGTTGTTACGGCCAGCGGGCGGCTTCGCTTTGTCTGCCTTGTTGCGAACGAAACCGCGTCTTTTTCCACTGACGCTCTGAAATCGGAATTCGAGGTAAAAAGCTCATCCAGAATGGCTCTGGCCTTTTTGTACTCTCTGGTATCGAGGCAGGGTTTCCATTGGGTCAGCCGAATTTTCTGCTCATCAAACTGCTGAAAGAGTTCGGCTGTTCTGAGCATAAATGCCCGGCCGGCATCTTCAGCGGCTTGATGCGCGGCGTCAGGCTGCAGGCCATTGAAAATACGCTCATTGAACCGCGTGAGGTAATCTCCTATTATGACCAGGCACTGCTCAAAGTTTTCGGCGGCCCACGACAGCAGCGCCCGCAGCGACCGGCCCTGGAAAACGGGATTTTCCAGGCTTATGCCGAGATAGCATCGTCCGTATGAAGAAAGCTGCTGCCGGGAAATTCCGGGTATTGTTCTTACCACGCTCACAGCAGGTAAATCAAGATTTTCAAACCTTGAATCCGAGGTCACTACATATTTTCCTGATATTAACCAGTTTTTCACACGTCTCGTTATATGCCAGACTTGTTCCGTAAAGGCTGCCGGGTTCAGAGTCTATACGCGCGTTATCAATAAACGGGACCACATAGCCGCTGGTCATAATATAGAACCAAAGATTGTTCATCCGGACGTCCCTGTACAGTAGTATCTCATCAATCTGCGATGTGCTGGGTTTTCCGTGCCTAATCATCAGCTTTTCGTTTAAGATTTTGTGGAACGTTTTTAACTCGCGCTCGTACCTGAGGCGTTCAGAATCAAACCTCTTTCTGAGGCGCTCTGCAATCTGCCGATGCACCGACTCAGCCTGGCCTTTCGGCTGGTCACGGTAGACAATAAACATTTTCTCAAAGTTTTCCTCCCAGAGGAAGCCATAGTCAAAAACGTTGACGTCAAGCAGGACTTCGGGCCGTCGAATGACCCCGATTATGTGCGAGATTCTGCCCTTGTGGTTAGCTTCCCACTTAGCTAATTCATCGGGCGTTACACGCGGGGTGATGCCCTTTAGGTTATCGATTAACTGCAATATGGTGTCCAGATAAAACGGCGCCACGCCCTGCAAAATGTCCCCTATTTTGCTGTACAACTGTCCTGAAATCGGGTACTGATACGTTGGCGTCATGAAATTATCCATCTGCTCGGCTGTGAAACTAACCGGCTCAGTTGTCAAAAATGACTCCAGTTCGTTGATGATACCTTCAGCGGCAATGCGGCGTGCGACATCACTTGATTGTCCGGCGCTTATCGTTTCCCAGAGCGGGTCGAATTTCTTCAGTACCAGCGACAGCGGCGGATTGGCTTCGCTGAGCAGGGCAAGGGCCGTTCGCATATCATCGATGGAGTGTTTCGCTGAGTCGAGTATCTGGATTGAAACCAGCACCTGGCACAAGGGGACAAACTCGATAGTGTCAAAGGCCTGAACAACCTTTACCGCTCTTGCGGGCTGAAGTATGGCCGAACCGGCCTCAATCATTCGATAGTGCGATGCAGCCAGGCCCAGCGATGCAGCCACGTCGGAGGAAGAAATACCTCCCATTTTGTCCCGCATTGTCTGAAAGACCAAGCCCAGCGCCTGAGCCAACGGATTTCTTGTTTTCTTCGCCACTTTTACGAACCTTCCACAGCTTCGGTCTTGCTCGATACGCCTAAGAATCTCGCTTCGTGCGCGTAAGCGCAGCAGGAATTATATCGGCTTTTGCAAAAAACAGCAAGCTAATTTGTCAAAATCTTCGGCACCGCTTCTCTCAAAAGCGTATCTAACCTCTTATAATAACTGTGTTTAGTGGTTTAGACGCCGTGAAGCAAAAAAAATTATACAAAAATGAAAAAAGTACTTGACTTTTTTGGTTTATCGGTCGTATAATATAATAGAAGGGCGTCGGCCCCGGCTCTTTGACATCTGTAGAGATTATGGAAGCTTGAGCCGGTCATTTGGTGATTTGATGGCTGCTGCAGGCAATCAAGGTAAAACAAAACGATGTAAGGACAAGAAAAAAGATGTTTGGCGTGTTGGAGAAACAAGATAGTTGTGCTTTTCAGTGAGCAGGGGGACAATAGTCCGGCGTGCCAGGTCGAGGCCGGCCTGGGAAGAGCGTCGGAGAAAGGAGACACACATGTCAGCGGTAAGAAATGGAAGAAACGTTGTGATGACCCTTGCAGCGGTGGTGCTCGTGCTGGTCTTTGCGGTCGAGCCTGTCGTGGCGAAAAAGGGCGCGGGAAGAAACAGGGGGACAACCAAAACAGCTCAGAAGAGTCGTCAGGTTAGCCGAAGCTCTGTTTCGCGAGCCGGTCAACGCCCAGCGAGTGTTAGCCGCAGCAGGAGCAGGAGCGTTAATGCAGGTTCCGTAAGGTCTCGAAGCGCGTCGCGGATTTCAAAGACTTTGGCCAATCGTAGGTCGAGTCCGATTATCAAGCGTAGGTCGAGTCCGATTATCAACCGTAGGTCGAGTTCGAGTATCAAGCGTACGGTCTCGGTACATCGCCCAGTAATTAGTACGAATCGCAGCAGCAGGAAACGAGTGAGCAGCAGCCTGGTCGGTAAGAGAACATCCGCTATGATTACTACGAGAAAGGTTGCCCGCAGCGCTAAACCGAAAGTTAGTGTCAGCAGCAAGGTACAAAACCTAAGAAGCAAAGTTTTCAAGAAACCCGCAACGGCGATTAGACAGCGTCAGCACAAATCGGCGACGAAGCCAAAAGTCAGTATCAACAGGAAGGTACAAAACCTAAGAAGCAAAGTTTTCAAGAAACCCGCAACGGTGATTAGACAGCGTCAGCACAAATCGGCGACGAAGCCTAAAGTCAGTATCAACAGGAAGGTACAAAACCTAAGAAGCAAAGTTTTCAAGAAACCCGCAACGGTGATTAGACAGCGTCAAGCCAAGTCGACGACGAAGCCAAAGCAGACAATCCGCAAGGTCATAGCTAAGCGAGAGGGAGGGCCCAAAGCCAAGCGGGAGCCGATTGCAGGCGGCAGAATCGGGGCCCGGAGTTCTCGCAGGGCTTCACCGCCTAAAAGCCGAGTAGCCAAAGAGAGGCTGCACGTCAAAGAAAAGGGCATAAAGCGCCAGCGAGATGTTGTTAGGAACACCGGCACGCGGCAGCAGAGAAACGCAAGGCGTCCGAGGGTAATTTACGAGGAGCGTTCGCGTGCGGTAAGGCGCAGCCGTCGGCATGAGCACGTTTACAGAGATTTTCGTGGTCGGCTGTGCCACCGAATAATTTGGCCGAGGTATCGCTTTCGTGTATCTTATGGATGGGGTCCGTTCTTCTCGTTTCGATATGTTTATCCGTACTATCACCGCAAATACGTCTTTGTGAGCCTGGGCGGCTACTGGCCGATAGGCTACACGTATGCTCGCTATTACCGGTATGGCTGCCATCCATACTGGTGGTACGGTTACCATCCTGTTGCTCGTGAAGTCCGCGGCGACACGCACAACTACTACACATACAACTATTACAACGGCGAGTCCGGGCAGGGTGTGTCGATTGAGGGACCCAGTGAATCTGAGGCGGTAATCAGCCCTCAGGCCGAAGAGCCGGCGCCGGAGAGTCTTGCCGACGGGTACTTCGAAAAGGGCGTCGAGGCGTTTGAAGCAGGTGATTACTATGCAGCGTCTGAGAGCTTCGCCGAGGCGTGCCGGCTTGAACCGGACGATATGATTCTTCCGTTTGCTTACTCGCAGGCCCTTTTAGCAACGGAGCAATACACTAAAGCCGCCGACATACTTCGCATAGCTTTGTTGAAGACGCCTGACGACAGCCAGGGCGTATTTTATCCTCGCGGCTTGTACAGCAATGAGGATATTCTGTCTGAGCAAATCGAGCGGCTCAGCACAAAAGCAAACGAGGATATTTCAAACTCAGACCTTCAGCTTCTGTTAGGCTATCAATTGCTCGGCGTCGGCAGACTTGACGAGGCCGGCGAGCCGCTGCGGCAAGCGCGGCTTGAACAGGTAAACACCGGTGCAGCGGACATACTTCTCGAACTGCTGCTGAAGATTCGCGTCGAGGAACCCTGAGCGGCCAATCAGGTAGCACGTCCAATCGGACGCGAGTAGCTGTGCGTTAGCGATTATTGAGCATTCATCGTCAGGATGCGCAGGAGGCGTTCGGCGGTATCGGCAAGAAAAGGCGCGGCTTGGCGCATACTCTGCTCCAGACTGACGGGGCCGGGACAAACAGGTAATACCGCGGTTACGCCCATATCAAGCACGTTGTTAGCATCCGGGCCAAGTGAGCCGGCCAGAGCAATAACGGGAATGGAATGTTTGGCTGCGGCGCTGGCGATGCCGCTGATTGTTTTGCCGGAGGCCGTGGTAGCGTCTACGCGGCCTTCGGCGGTAATGACCAGGTCTGCCGAGCGGATTCTCTCGTCGAATCGCGTGTATCGCAGCACTATGTCTACGCCCGGCTCGAGCTTCGCGTCGAGAAAGGCCATCAGAGCCGCTCCAAGTCCCCCTGCCGCCCCGGCGCCGGGTATGTCACGAACGCTCTTGCTGACGGTATGCTCAATAACTTGTATAATTCCGGACATATTAGCCTCGAGAATGGTTACGATTTCGGGGTCAGCACCTTTTTGCGGGCCGTAGATGTGCGTGGCGCCGTTTGGGCCGAGCAGCGGATTGGTGACGTCGCAGGCAACGATAAAATTACATCGCTTAGTCCTCGCCTGCAAATCGCTTATGTCGATAGAAGTGACACGGCCCATAAGGCCGCCGGTCATGGGCTGCGTTATGCGGGCGTTGGTCCGGTCGAAGAATTTTGCTCCCATTGCCTGGGTCATACCGGTGCCGCAATCGTTCGTTGCCGAGCCTCCGATACCGATGATGACGTTGCGGCAGCTTTGGTCCAGCGCGTCAAGAATAAGTTGTCCGAGTCCGTAAGTGGTTGTATGTAGGGGATTTCTTTTTTCCGCCGGCACCAGAGGCAGTCCCGCGGCTGCGGCCATCTCGATAACGGCGGTTTTGCCAGGGCAATTGGCAAGCTGGTCGTCTCCGAGGATTCCGTAGGCTGCTTTTAATTCTTGGGCGAGCGGCCCGAGCACGACCACCTGACGGCGACAGCCGCCGGTCGAAGCAACCAGCGCCTCCACGGTGCCTTCTCCACCGTCGGCCATAGGAATCTCTGTGACGTGTGCTTGCGGAAGGACGCGTCGTATGCCCTCGGAGATGGCGTGGCAGGCCTGGACGGCGGTAAGTGAGCCCTTGAAGGAATCCGGTGCAACGACGATTTTCATAGTTTCGGCCTGCGCCATTGATAAATACTTCAACAGAAAAAGTGACCTGCCCAATCCTGTTTTGGTGTACTGGGCATGGTCGGCCACGTTATGTCGATAATGTCGCGGGAATTCCAAACTCTGTCAACGTGAATTTTGTGTTTTTATGCAGCCATGCCGCAGTTGTGGGCCTCTATGGTAATAGACGACAGATGCTCAGTAACTTTTCCCTTTATCCAAACCGGCGCTTTAGCAGAACAGATGTATCTATACTTATCAATTCGGTCGGGGAAAAAGGTTATTTCGGCCAGGCCGGAAGAATCTTCCAAAGTTACAAAACCCATTATTTTCCCGTCACTGGTTCTTGCCCTGCGGGCGGCCGCTACAAAGCCGGCCACAGTAACCTCTTTATTGACGAATGCGGCGAGTCCGGCTGCCGGTGTATGCTCTGCCCGCAACAATAGTGCGGGGTGCATACTGAACGGGATGCCGGTAACATCTACCTCGGCTTTTAGCTTTGTCAGCCTGTCATATTCCGGCAATATCGGTTGTGAGGGATTATTATATATGTCGAAAAGCAACAACTGGTCTGG
>JAUWIU010000030.1 GCA_030608075.1 Phycisphaerae bacterium | reverse complement strand
TAAAGCCAATCAAACCCAATTCAAACCCAATTAAACCCAATTCAAACCCAATACAAAGCCAATTCAAACCCAATTCAAACCCAATTTCAAACCCGATTTTTCACCAAAATCCCAAAAAATCACAAAATCCCCACCAAACTCTCTCTGCTCTTACGCACTTACCAGCAAAACATCAACTCTGATGTCGGCCAAATATCAGGCCGCGTCTCTTTTCCTCACCAGCTCCTCAAACTGACTCCAAAATTAACCCCACATCGCGCGACAACCCTTGTCAAACCCATCGAATCCCGGTACTATTATCCGTTGGTTTCGTGAAACCGTATTGATAAATCTGCCCAGCCGCCTATGGCTCAGAAAGACAAAACATATCGCGTTTTCATAAGTGCCGCCGAGCCCAGCGGCGACGCCCACTGTGCCGGCCTGATAACCGCCCTCAAGCAGGATACTTACGACATCGATTTCGTCGGTGTAGGCGGACCAAAAATGGCCTCCGCCGGCTGTAACTTGTTGCAGACTACCATCGGCAGAGCCGCTATGATGTACAAAGCACTGAGGCACGTCACCCATTACTACAAGCTGATAAAACGCATCGCCCGCTACTTAAAAACCAATAAAGTCGACCTCACGATTGTCTGTGACTCGCCCGCCTTCAACTTCCACGTCGCCAAAGCTGCCAAAAAAGCAAATATCAAGACCCTTTTCTACGTTGCTCCACAGTTGTGGGCCTGGGGCGGATGGCGAATCGGAAAACTAAGAAAACGATGTGACAAGCTCTGCTGTATACTCCCATCAGAACAGAAATGGTTCGCCCAAAGGGGCCTCGACACCGTTTTCGTGGGAAATCCACTCCTCGACGAAGTGCCGACTGACTTTGGCAACTGCCCGAAGGACTATACCCACTTTGCCCCGAAGACCGCCGGCTTTGCCATTATGCCCGGCTCACGGGCCGCCGAGATAGATTCTCTCTGGCGCCCAATGCAGAAGATTGCTATCCGCCTGAAAGACAGATACCCCGCCGCTACATTCACCGCCGTGGCGGTCGACAACGAGCGGCAGCAGCTCCTCAAGGCCCGGCAGCTTGACGGCCTCGAATGCGACTACACCGTCGGCTCGGTCATTGATACGGCTCACAAAGCCGACTTCGCAATCGTCGCCAGCGGAAGTGCAACCCTGCAGGTGGCCGCAACTGGATGTCCGATGGTCATAATGTATCAGTCCAGCAGGATTCTATGGCATTTGGTTGGCAGATGGCTGTTAAAAACAAAGTATCTGTCACTCGTTAATATCTTGGCCGGCAAAGAGCTGGTCCCCGAGTTTATGCCTTATTTCTCGTCAATTGAGCCTATTGTCGAAACTATCGAACAGCTCATCGAAAGCAGCAGCACCTTAGCTCAAATCAGCAATGACCTTGTTCAATTGACCAGGCCGTTAAGCACCGGCAGTTCGTCGCAAAAGGTGGCCGATGTTGTTACAGAGATGCTCACTTAAAAAAGATTATCCTGACAGCACGCGCTATTGACTACCGTTGTCCTGATGGTAAGATAGTAACAAAGCACGATACAGGAAAGGAGGAATTATGAAAGGCAAAAAATATTATCTCGTTCTGGCGGCACTTACTGCAATTTGCTGTGCGACCCTCTCCCAAGCTGCGGAGCTTCCACACTCTGGACCGCAAACCGGCCTGCTGGCAAATGCCAATCCCACACTGGCGGAAATCACGCAGTTGTATGTCGTTATCCTGCCACCTGATACCGAGCCGAACAAGGATGGCCTCGTCTGGAAAGAGCTCAAAGCAAAAGTCGAAAACAGGCTCGAACAAGCCGGCATCCAGATAGCACCTGAAACTCGCAGCGGATACAAAATCATCTCTTTGGAGGTCCCGGAGCTTAGAGTTTACGTAGATATGCTAAAGCTCACTAACTCGCACCAATATGTCTTCCATATTCACACCGCGATTGGCAGAAAAGCTTATCTCGCAAAACAGGTTCTCAAGCCCAACGTTTGGCAGCAAAGGCCCACTATGGAAGCCGTGTCGCCGGCAGATATGCCGGCTAAGGTCACCGCCGTCGTCCTGGCCCAGACGGAAGGATTTGTCCATGCCTATCTCGCAGCCAAAAGAAGTACCGCCCGCCTCGCTGATGCCAACAGCGTCAGCGCCATTCCGGGCAGACAGACCGGCCGGCACATCACCTCAGCAGCAGCGAAATATGAATTTGTTGCATCTAAGGGGAGCAGGGTTTTCCACCGCCCCGACTGCGCCTGGTCAAAAGAATCAAGCCGGCCAATCTCGTCGGTTACAACAGCCGTGAAGAGGCAATAGCAGCCGGAAAAAGACCCTGCAAACGGTGCAAACCGTAAAATTCACCACCCGCCCGACCGCAAACTGCTGCTTACATATTCGCGCAAATTCGTTTCGCGGGTATAGTCCGCCGGATTGTAGCTCGTGGCAATGGGATGAAAATAGATAGGGGCGAGGGATTTACTCTCGCCCCTATGATTATTGTTGTCCTTAACTTAAAGCTTGTTTATCGTCCAAGTCTGGTCTTATTTGCGTCGCCGCAGCAGAGCGAGGCCTCCGAGACCCAGCAGTATCATGGTTGCCGGTTCAGGAACTAAACGGAAAGCGTTGAGCACGGCAGCTCCGCCTATACAACGGTCCAGTCCCCACGCAGAGACATAACGGACGACCACGTCACCGGTGCCGTCGTAATCAAAGCCGACCCACGACGTGTTAAGGTCACCATCCGATGTAACATGCTGGATTGGCACGTTCGCAGCCGTTACGGCCGAACTGACACCGGTACCAGAAACCGTAATCGACGGCATAACGTCGTAAGGTGCCGGCACAGAGGTAAGCCTGTATCCCAAATACACTTCGGGGTTACCCGCATCGTTATGGTAGCTCAACAGCGAGTATGAGCCTGCAACAAGTCCGGCGCCGCTGAACGTGAGAATAATATCGCCGTCGGGCTCACCCCAGTGTCTCGCGCTCATAACGTAACTGTTGGCAAGAGGGTCGCCTGTCGGGGTGCCGCTGGCTGCGACCTCGCCCTCGTGGACCATACCAAGAACATGTATGGCAGTATTTCCACCGTAGCCGCAACCAACTGTGATATTAATCCCCGTACCGCCGGCATCACTAAGTGACCTGGGGTCATGCGTCCACATATCACCTGGGTTCATTGGGAAAGGTACCCAGCCGTCTTTTGCTGTTCCTGCAACCATCGTAGGTTCACTGGGATATACGGGCAGAGCGAAATCCACCTTCAGGTCAACCTCGGCTAAAGCACTGGCAGTTATTGCCAGCACCAGAACGCCACAAAACAAAATAGACATTTTCTTAACCATTGTTTTTCTCCTTGTTTTCCAGAAGTAACATTAACCTATCTGCCCCGGCACAATGTCGAGGCTAACTCTCTTCAATCGCTTTCCTTCCAGAAAACAGGATACCAGGGACTTAATAACCTCCTTTCTCGAGATAAACCCTGTCAAAACAATAAACGTTCACCTTCCTCCCGAATTCTCGGGACCGCTCACTAAAAATAATATCTTTCTGAGAAAAGAACCAGGTAGGATACAATGCCCAGTAAGAATCTTTTCTCAGCCTTCTTATTCTCTTCCCTTACTGGCCACTGCACTAATGGCAGGGTAGGTAAACAGGCTATTAAGAAACCTGCCTACCCAATTACTCTTATTCTATTCTGCTGGGCGCCGGATGTCAAGGGTTTTTTTGGTTTTTTTTGGGTTTTTTCTCGTATTTGGCCATAACTTCTTTGGTTAAGGGAGGTTACGCAGAGAAAAAAACTTGGCGGCAAGCTGTGTCTCTACAGGGCCGGCCTTATACCCAGACACCGCCAAATCAGCAAGAAATTGGTCGCTCCTGGGCGGATAACCCATAAAAACCGCTATTTTAGCCCGATTTTAAGGCCGCTCTCTGAAAATAGGCCTGGTTTAGCTCAACTCAAGAGGAGGTCGGCTATTCTACAGTGCAACCAGCAGTTGCGCAGGCGTTCCACGGAATTCTGGAGGTTGCGTCATAGGCGAAATCGGCTACATCGCTGCTGTCTTTCGTGATTTTCACAATGCGGTTGTTGTAGTCACATTCGTATTCGCAGCCGTTCGTATTCGCAATGCCGTACTCGCTAATCGTCGGGCGATACCGTTAAATCACCTCAGCGGCATCGTCGGGGAGCCAGCCGTCGCTGTTGTCGGCCAGTTTAATGTGCAGCCATCCGGGGCGCTGTTCGAGCAAATCGAATTCTGTTCCCGCGTGCAGAGGCTCCTTGAAGCTGGCGGGTGACTTTTGCCAGTCCGCTTGGTGGGCGACAACCTCAGTGGCTGTGATGACCCCGCAGATTTTGTGTGCCTTGGTGTGTGCATCGAACATGACCGAGCCAAAAAAGCAAATCGTCAAAATGCCGCTTACCACCGCTATAACCGTCACCGGTGCGGACCGGCCCAGCCATACCATTACGGTAAGGCTCACACAAACAACCGCAAAGAAAAGGCAGCTAAGGGTAAACCTCGTCTTGATGGAAAAATCGTAGTGCCAGAAGAACAAGGTCTGCAAAACCCGTTTTTCAGTTTTGAGTTTGACCTTATCCATTCGCCTGCTGCGCGCGAAGGCAAGGTTTTTTTTAATGTCGCCGTTGGCACTGTCGAGTTTCTCTGCCCTTCGATAATTCAGAATTGCCCTGCCGACATCTTCTCTTAGAAAGTAAGCGTTCGCAAGGTTATAATAGAGCCTGGCGTTTCTAACCCCGCCATCGTTTATAATCTTTTCGTAGCTGAGTATCGCTTTGTCATAAAGCCTCTCTCGTACCGAATCATCCGTCGCGGCATTGGCCCGGCTAAACGCCTCATTGCCCTGATGGAAAAGCGATGACATTTCCTCACCTGTCAACTCACCGGCCGCAGCCGCTGCAGCCATAAACAAAAAAGAACCAACCACGGTGGCGGCAGCTTTTCCGACAGTCATTCTTTAGCCTCTTTTTCGATAATACGAATAAGCTCGCTCACTTCCCTGATTCGCGTCCGGTCGATATTTGTCTCGGCGGATGTGTAACGTGCCGCTTCGCAGTCGCCAATTATTTCTCTGAACCGCTCGGCCGCGCTACTTTCCACAGCGGACCCGGCAATTACTTCGTGACAGTCATCGGCGGTAAGGGACCCTGCCATCCTGTCGAATCTTTCGCCGATGTAATCTTTCATCGCCCAGACAAGCAACTCGCGGCGCCGCTGCGGCTCGGAGGAAACGATTTTCTTCAACTGCCCAACCGCCTTTCGCCGGGCGCGGCGTCTCCGCTTGGCGGCCTGCTTCTCAGCAGTGGTGTACCTGGCTAACCTAATCACACCACTGAACATCAGCCCAGCCAAAGGCAGCGCCCATAATACGACATACCCGGGACTAAATGCCGCAGCCAGCGGTGAGAAACTCATGTTCATCAGAGCATCAATCTTTGTGTAATTGGCTGAAAGGCCTTTCTTTATCGCCTCGACCTCCTTGTTTACCGGCCTGAAATCGGCGCCCTGCAAATCGGAGTTGGTCAGTATTTTTGTCGGCGCGACTTCGATTTTTATCGGCTTCGTTTTTGCTACCGTGTAACCGCCCTTGTCGGCATCGAAAAACGCAAGCGGAATCGATGGTATCCGAGTTACTTTATCGTTATTGGCTCTTATTGTCTGAGTGAAGACCTTAAAGCCGTCCTCTATCGTTGGCGAGCTTTTTTGTACCGGTATCTAAAAGTTCCCCGTTAGCTCTTCCAGCCCTTCAAGCTCAGGCCATTGAACAGGTTTTAAGTATTTGCTCCCGCCGATTTTGATGGTAAGCGTGATTGGGTCGCCGACATTCACTTTTGTCGGTGCAGCCGCAGCCGAAATCGTATAGCGCCCCACAAGCCCGTAAAATCCGGCTGGTTTGCCTTGCTCAGGCACAGACAGCACGGTAAGCTTCAGCGGCCGTGACCTTGCCATAAACCGCTTATACTTTTTTCGCCCCCCGAACAAACTGAAATCATCAAAGAAAGGGTCTCCCGACCGCACTCGCCCGACTGCAACATCGGCAGAGACCGATGCAGTGCCAATATCTATTTGGCCTGAATATGTTGGAATCAGCACCTTACTGAATGTAAGCAGAACAGAATCCCTGCCCCTGTGATTTACCCTGTATTCCCTGGCCTGGCCGTCTGAAGTATCAAGCTCCTCAACATAGAAGGCGTCACTGCTCAAAGCGCCGATGTTAAACTGATAGTCCCGAATGTTTGCGTACCTGTAAAACTTCACGCTCATTACAACCGGCTGCCCGACGTAACACTGCTCTTGCGACAATGTAACCTCAAGGTACAATTTGTCGCTGGTGCCGGGCTTTAGAACTGTAACCGACACCGGATTCGTCTTATAGCTTCTTCCGTCGAGAGTAACCGTTACAGGCGGAAGCATTATCTGCCCGGCTCCTCCTGCCGTCAGTGAGTAACTCATCACAAATCGCTTGTTGACGGTCTGGGTTGTTTTGCCGTTTATGAAACTAAACGACCTCTGAGAATAGTCCCTGCTGCCGGCGCTTTGTGGCTTGTACTCCGCCAGCGATGCCAGGTCAACCTCCGCAGCCTTATTTTGCCCTTCGATAATTATGTGATAGGCAAAGCTTTCACCAATATAAATATCTTTCGAAGTGTCAACCTGCGCAGAGACTTTTATCTGAGCCGTCGCTTTCGCTGATACGACCGCACTCACAACAAACACAATCAGCACATATTTGCTAAAGGCCCGCATACTACCAGTCCCTTTCCACCTTTTGGTAACCAGCCCTTTGGAAAACCTGCCGTTCTTTTCGCTGGCGCTGCTCCTTATCGAGTATTTCCTGCGCCGTGCTATCAGGAACAACTGCTTGCCGCTGTTGTTTTTCCTTTTGCTCCTGCTGTTGTGGTTGATTTGGCTCCTCCGGCTGATTCGGCTCCTGGGCAGTTTTCTGCTGCTGGTCCTGGCCACCGCCCTGAGACTGGTCTTGCTGTTGATTCTCCTGCTTCTCCTGCTTCTCCTGCTTTTGCTGCTTTTGCTGCCCCTCCTTCTTCTTCTGTTTGTTGAGCTGGTCGATAAGGTCCTTTATAGTCAGTCTCGCAACTTCGATATTTCTGGCCGCTTTCTCATTATCAGCCTTGATATCAAGCACCTGTCTCCAGCAGCCGATACTGCTCTGCAATTCGTCAATGGCCTTTTGCAGACTCGAATCCCTTTGTTTTAGCCCCTGCTGAAAATGACTATTTCCGAGATTGTATTTCGCCTTGGTGACCAGCTTCATATCTTTGCTCTCAGCGGCTACCTGACTGTACAAATCCATCGCCCTGCCAAGGTCATCCAACCGATAGTAGCTGTTTGCTTTATTGAATTTCGGCTCCGGCGCCGTCGGCTGCTCGACAAGGGCCTGGTCGTATTTGCTCATTGCCTCGCTGTAATTTCCCTCCGCATAAAGCTTGTTTGCCTGATGCACCGAGGCGCGTATCGACTTGCCTAAGCCGCTCTGCGCTGCGAGCAAAGCGATTACTACCGCCGCCACCATTTTATACTTTCTTGCGTTCACCTATCAGAGCCTCACAAATAATCAGTGCGATACCCAGAGCCACAAATATCTGGAATTTCTCATCATATTTCATCATTGTTACCGATTCAAGTTCACGCTTTTCCGCCGACGCGATTAGTCCTTCGTATATCTCACCCAGGTCCAGAGTCTCTCCCGGCCTGACAGACATAAATCTGCCCAGATGGCTTGCCGAGGCAATCTCTCGCAGTTTATCGCTGTCCAGCCTGGACCAGTGCTCGCGCCCGTCGTATTTCAGGAAGGTTTTTTCGCCGTTGGCCCCTGTCACAGGGATTCGCGAACCAACATCATCATCTCCAAGGCCGATGGCAATTATCCTTACACCTTCAGTCGCTGCCTTTTCGGCGGCCTGAACCGGGAAACTGTCGTGGTCTTCACCATCCGTAATCAATATTATGTCTTTGTACTGCCGGCTCTGGCGGTCAAAAACCTCCTCGGTTGCCTTGCGGATAGCATCACCTATCATTGTACCGCCCCGGCTCGTACTCTCGGTGGACACGTCCGCCAAGACCATTCGCACAAACGCATAATCCTGCGTCAATGGGCACTTTATAGTGCTGCTGCCGGCAAATGTTACGATGCCTATCCTGTCGCCCTGCAGCGTCTCCAAAAGGTCGCCGACGGCTATCTTCGAGCGCTGCAGCCTGCTCGGCTTGATGTCCTCCGCCAACATCGACTTTGAAGTATCCAGCAGTATCACAATGTCTCTGCCTTTACGTTTTATCTTCTGGGCCTGCGGATTCCACCTCGGCTCCGTCAGCGCTGTGACAATACTCAAAAAGCCGACAATCAATAAAAAAGCCTTGAATACCTGCTTTTTCAGGCTTACCGAAACATTGATTTTCTTCAGCATCTCACTGCTGGCCAATATTCTAAGTGTCTTGGCCTTGCGCCAGAAACACCACACGTAGCCCGGTATCAACACCGTCGGTACGACAAACAGCAGCCACAACGCCTTGTCATTGCCCAGATTCATAACCTGCCTTAAAACCTTACTTTCCTTTTTGCCCCTGCGTTCACCTCTTCGCGGCAAAAAAAATGTCACGGTATCTTCCGGAACACAGTAGAGCCGCACAACATCTCCAAAGCCAAAACCAGCAGTGCCGCCAACGTCCACGGCCCGAAACGCTCGGCATATTGGGTATACTGGATGGACTTAACCCTGCTCTTTTCAAGCTCGTCAATTTTTTCAACGATTTTTCGAAGCGTGTCCTCGTTGTCTGCCCGACCGTAAAAGCCGCCTGTTTTTTCCGCAATTGCCTTCAGCAGCCCCTCGTCAAGGTCCTGATGCGTAGGCACCTTGAACGAGCCCATCATAGTGCGAATCGTCGTATACGCCTCGGCCGAGCCGATTCCGATTGTATAGATTTTTATTCCCCACTGCTTGGCTAACTCGGCAGCACTCAAAGGGGCGTATTCACCAGCGTTGTTCCGCCCGTCAGTCAGCAGTATCATCACCTTGCTCTTTATCTTAAAACCGCCTTCTTCTACGCCCTCGGGCAGTCCCGAGCCTGAAAGTTTCAGATTCTTTCTGCGCATTTCAATCTCTTCTTCGGCTTTTTTGAGCCTGGCTGCCGAAAGTGCAATCGCGTCACCTATCGCCGTTCCATCTTCTCTGCTGCGAGCCGGCACTATCTCGGTCTTCTTCATAAACTCAACAACGATATTGTGACTGTGCACCAATGGGCACATCGTGTCGGCATACCTGGCAAAAGTAACCAGCCCCACAAGGTCGCTGCTTCTGCCGGTGAGACCCTGTTTATCACCGCTGATGAAATCTTTCAGAACCTTCTTCACAACTTCCAGGCGATTTTGCTTGCTGCCCCTGTATGCCATCTCCGCGCGCATACTGCCCGAACGGTCCACAACAACCTCGATAGCTACCCCCTCGGTCGATATTTCCGACAGTACGGTGCCCTTCCTCGGCCGCGCAAGAGCAACTATCAAAAGGCCGATGCAAACCACCCTGGCTGCTATCAGCAGCGGCCTGAACCTTAGCCGCCATGACACCGGACAGCTTTTCATGTCGACCAAAGTAGCGAATTTTACCGCAGCCGTCCGCTTTTTGCGCACCATCAGATATGCCAAGCCCGGCAGAATAACAATCAACAATAACGCCCACGGAGAATATAACTGCATTTATCCACTCCCCAAGCCAACCGCCTGCACCATTGCGACTTCGTCTGTCACATCAATCTTCTTTTCCTCAGATTTGGTTTTTTCAATAAAATTCTTGACCAGGTCGAATGTTCGCTGAATCTGCTCCGTGCTCGGACGGTGCTTCGCGAATTTTACCAGGTCGCAATGCTTCAGAAACTCTCCGACCCCGCCCTTGTCGGACTCGCCAAGCACATCTGTATACTGAAGCTCAATCAGAAATTCTTCGGTCGTCCTTTCAGGCGCCCGCAGCCTGAAGCGGTGCTCGATGTAGTGTCTTAGAATATCGCTGATACGCTCATAGAATTCCTTTATTCTGCCTGCCTTTACAAGGTCCTCTCGAACCAGCGCCTGCAAACGCTCATACGCAATTTCATGTGCCGGCTTGAAGATTCTGATAAGTTTGCCGCCGCGCTTTCGCCGCAACTGCACCCATATCGCCGCAGCGACGGCAACAATTCCTGCTGCACTTATTGGCCAGACCCACCACAAAGAAGCCTGCCGCGGCATCTCCACCACATCTTCAATGTCGGCTATGGTCAACTCCGAACGCTGCTTGCCCAAAAGGGAAGTAACCTCAATATCAATCGCCTCGGTCGCAAGCTCGTGCTTGTCATCTTCAGGGCTGTTGGCATCATAAAACTCAAACGTGAAAGCCGGTATCTCGAAACTACCCGACAGAAAAGGCTCAAGACGGTACTGGTATCTCTTGACTACGTTATTTTTTTCGTCGAGCTTGGCGCCGAGATTGTCCCAGTCCACGATTCCAAAGTTCTTCAGCACTTTGTCGACTTTCGGCATCGTGACTTCGTACCCCGGCTCGATTGCCGCCTGAAACTGCAGCAGCACCGTCTCGGCGATGGTTATCTTTGCCTTGTCCAGACGCACGTGAACCGTCAGCGGACCACGCTCATAAATCTTATCAATCTCAAATTTCGATTTTTCCCCCTCGCCAACTTTGGCCTTATCACAGCCTGTCAGCCTAAACAGCAAACCAACGGCAGCTAACATAAAAACCGCGACACTGCAAGGTCGCAGTGCCTTTTTCCTTTTCTTCTGCTGCGATGCCCCCGGCTTTGCAGTAGCTCGATTATCAGCCGATTTTCCTGTCATTTCTCGTCCGGTGTTTCCGCCTTTTTCTGCGCAGAAGTATGAATGATGACATTATACTTATCCATCATCTGCCTTATGTATTCTTCCTGCACATCCTTCCGTTTTCGAGTCAAAAGTGCCGACATTACCTGCTGTTTGACCTCATCGAAACCCTTTTGCCTTTCGGCGGTCTTACTTTCCACTTTCACAATTTCCCAGCCCTTTTCCGTCTTGGCTGGCTCGGCTACCAGCGCGGGCGGCTCAGCCTGAAAAATTTTTTCGTTAAGCTCCCTTGAATAGCCTATGCCCGCAACGTGCGAACCCGGGGTTACATCCGAATCGATTTTGCCGCCGTCGGCCTTGCTGCCTTCATCCCGCGAAAACTCTTTTGCCAGGTCAGCAAAATCCTGCCCCTCCTTGATACGCCCTATCAGGTCTTTGGCCTGTTCTTCCTCACCAACAAGGATCTGGCTTATTGTCGCTTTGGCAGGTTCAACGTATTTATCCTTGTTGGCAGCATAGTATGGCTCACGGGCGGTTTCCGTAATGTTGATTTTGTCGGCTAACTGCTGATTCATCAGTTGCTGGCTCAATACACGCCGGGCCAGCTCGCCAAGCAGCTTTTTGACATCCTCCTTTTCGCTGAGCTTTTCGCTCAATGCCTGACGGTACAAAATCTCCTGAGCCAGCCAGCCTTGCAGGAACTTCTGCCTGACGTCAGCGCTCTTGTACTGCTGCAGCATTTTCTTTTTTTGTTCCCTGAGCTGCTCATCGCTCAAAAATGCCGCCATTGAGCTGAGCTGGTTTTCGATGTCGCTTTCGATTATCGCACCGAGGTCGGCATCGGTTATCTTTTCGGCGCCTATTTCAGCCACTATTTTGCTGCCGGCCTGGTCTGACTTGTTGATACTCGTCCGGTCCATCAATTCATATCGCAAGGCCGAGAATTTCCCAAGCTTTTCGAAGCAATCCTTAACGTGTGCGTTAAGCTCCGGGGCCAGGTCATCGAGCACTGCCGCCATTTCGCTGCGGTAGTAGTATTCAATTGCCTCCGCCGGTGCATTTGCTTTTTCCAGCAGTGTGCCTATTTGAAACAACGTCCTCGCACGCTCAGCATCGTCCGGTTTGCCCGCCGCCAGATAGTCCTGCCAGACCTGAGCCGCCCGACGATATAAATTCCACCGACCAAGTTTGGAGGCAAGCTGCCGGCTCTGCTCAGCCGAAAGACCCCCCCGGGCTCATCAGAGACGGCACGCTGCGCCGGTGTTTTTCTCAGCAGGTTGGCGACTGCCAAGCCAATTAAAATCAACAGCAATAAAATTGTTATCTTGGCTGCAGGCCCCGCCTTTTGTTTTTTCCCCGGCAGTGAAAAATCCAGTTTCTCTTCCATAGTCTGCTACTCCTTCAACCGCTCACCGTCCTGACGGCTCGACCGTACCGAAGTCACATCCGTCGACGCCGAATATGAAAAAACTCAATCAGGTCACCTATATACGGTTTGTCGGTGCTTATGCTGATACAGTCGACGTTAATCGATTTGAGCATATCTTTAAGCGCACTGAACCGGTCTGAGCTTCTGCGGCTGTATCGGTCGCGGAATCTTCTGCTGGAGGTATCCACAAGAATGATTTCCCCGGTCTCGGCATCGGAAAATTCTATCAGCCCTGCACCGGGCAGCGCAAATTCCGCCCGGTCATGCACCGAAACCGCAATAACATCGTGACGCTTGTTCAGCAGGCTCAGAGGCTTTTTGAAATCTGTCTCTATAAAATCCGATACCAAAAATACCGTTGCCCTTTTGCGAACAACCCTGCCCAGATACTCCAGCGCAAGCGCAATGTCTGTCCTCCGCCGAGGCATCTTGAAATACAACAGCTCCCGAATCAGCCGCAAAACGTGCCTGCTTGACTTCTTCGGCGGTATATACAGCTCTATCTGGTCGGAAAAAATCAGCAGCCCCACCTTGTCGTTATTTTTCGCTGCCGCAAAAGCCACCACCGCACAGAACTCAGCCGCAAGACTGTTCTTGAGCTTGTTCACTGTGCCGAACTCGCCCGAAGCGCTGAGGTCAACCGCTAATATCACGGTCATCTCACGCTCTTCCACGAACCGCTTGATGTAGGCCTTGCCCGTCCGGGCCGTAACATTCCAGTCAATGCTTCGGATGTCATCACCGGGAACATATTCACGCACTTCGGCAAACTGCATCCCCCGGCCTTTGAAGACACTTTCGTACTGGCCGGCAAAACTCGTGTTCACCGCGCGCGACGTATAAATCTGAATCTGCCTGATTTTCCTGATTAACTCTTCCGGTATCATTGAAAAAACGTAAAACTTAAACCGAAAAGCTCAATGTCCAAAAGTAAAGGTTAAAACTAACAGGTTTTGAATTAAGGTTTTTTGTTTTCACTTTGCAGCTTTTCGCTTTCTCACGGCACCTCAATGTTGTCGAAAATGGTCTTTATGATGTCCTCGCTCGTTTTGTCCTCGGCCTCGGCCTCATAGCTCACAATCACTCTGTGCCGCAGAATATCAGGCCCGATACTCTTAACATCCTGCGGCGTAACATAACCCCTCTGCTGGATGAAGGCATTCGCCTTGGCCGCAACAGCAAGATAAATTGTCGCGCGCGGCGACGCCCCGTAGCTTATGAAGTTGCCCAGCTCCAGCCCATACTTGGCCGGCTCTCTCGTCGCACAAACTATGTCAACGATGTAATCCTTAATCTTCTCATCAATGTATATTTCGTCAACTACGCTGCGCACGTCAGTGATGGCTTCAGTACTAATGACGGCATTCACCTCAAATTTCTTGTCCGTTACAGCCATTCTGTCCAGAATTTTACGTTCCTCGGCCTTGCTCGGATAGTCAATCTTGAGCTTCAGCATAAATCGGTCCAGTTGTGCCTCAGGCAGCGGGTAAGTCCCCTCCTGCTCGATGGGGTTTTGCGTGGCAAGAACAAGAAACGGGCTCGGGACGGGAAAACTCTCCTCGCCGATTGTAACCTGTCTTTCCTGCATCGCCTCCAGCAGCGCACTTTGTACCTTTGCCGGCGCCCTGTTAATCTCGTCGGCCAAAATAATATTGGCAAAAATCGGCCCCTTTCGGGTCTGAAACTCGCCGTCCGACTGCCGATATATCTGCGTACCAATCAGGTCCGCAGGCAGCAGGTCAGGCGTAAACTGTATCCGCCTGAACTGTGCATCGATTGCCCGCGACAAAACTGTCACCGCCATCGTTTTCGCAAGCCCGGGAACTCCCTCCAACAGTATGTGTCCGTTCGCCAACAGCCCAACTAACATACGCTCAAGCATATAACGCTGCCCGACAATTACCTTCTCTAACTCCGAAAAAAGTGCACGAACAAATTCACTCTTTTGCTCTACGAGATTGCTAATCTGCTTCACATCGGTTGTCATAAAACCATCTCCTTCAAAAAATTCCGCTCACAATGAAACTATTGCCTGAAATTACCCTTACAGATATATGCGGGCAGTCGGCAATATAAAATGATTAACTTTCTATTACGCTCTTGTCCTCGAAATGTTCAAATTATGCCCAAAAACCGCCGAAATGCAAGCACGTTGCCAACTTTTTCAGGGCTTTTCGCATTCTGAAAATGTCGCCATTCAACGAGGTCTCCCTGGCACTGCCCTCAAAAAAGCAGGGCCTATACCAAACTAATCAGTATAGGCCCCGAATCGACCATGCTTATTGGCTATAGCTACAGCCTTTGTTACTATTGCGAAGCAAACAGCGCAAAATCCTCGAAGTCAACAACGCCGGGTAAATTAAAGGGGTAAATTAAAGGGTAAATTAAAGGGGTCAGACCCATTTAATCCCTCCACCTTGACAAGTTCCTTTACCACGGCCTTCTTTTACTACACACCTGTTTTGCTTGCCGGTACATTTACCGACATACCCACAAGTTATCAAAGCCACTGGACAATATTTATCTTTGGTTGGGATACAAATAAGTTTAGCCCCATTGCGACCAAATGGACAAATGGCACATAGATTTTTCTCACACATTCTTGGAGTAAAATCAAAACTTATATCAAATTGTTCTGGATATGATTCAGGACACTTGGACCTTATTCCCTCCCACAGGTCTCTTAGGACTTTCGGTGCTTTTGTACCTCTTATTCCCATCTTTTCCGCGATTGGCCTTGTACAATTCTTGAAAAAGCGGGCATTCCAAATATCTCCCGGCAGCTCTAATTGTTTGGTAAAATCTTTTCTCCATATATCTTTATTGGCTTGACCCTTTATGCCAGCGATAAATATATCGCTTAATGGTCTAAATTTCTTGTAATCACGAACAGCCGCCCATATTCTTTTATGCCATCTTTGTCCGTACCATCTTTCAAATTGTTTGTCAAACTGACAATCGTCCTGTAGGATGCCATTCGCCTCTTCAGTTTTTTCATTTAATTCATCTTGATTTTGTCTTCTCCGTTCTTCACTCTTTGCGAGAGAACCCACACCTTTATAACTTAGAAGGTACAGGGAAAAAGCAATTCTTGCACAGAATTTGTCAGAATTCTCCTTCTTCCATTCGGATAACCTTCTTGTTATAAAAGTTATGATGTTCTTGTCGTAGTTTAATAAAAGAACTAACGTTCTCTTAATAGATTCTAAATCAGCGGGAAATGCTCCGATTTTGTTCTCTTTCTCATGTTTTTCACACAACTCTTTAACTTCTGCTTTTTCCGACAAACCATCGCCAAAGTATCTTACTACAAGTTCCTTAATCTTAGGAGTGTTCTTTTCCCATAACACATCTGCCCCTTTTCCTCTATCAGTAATATAAATTAACCAGTGAATGAGGATTTTTTGTTTCGCCTGCAATTCCTTTGCTTTTATTACTTTCTCGACAAAAACATCTGGAAAAACATCTGGTCTTTCTACCTGGTCCCATCTTTTGTCATCTAACCAGGAAATTACCTTGAAAATTTCAATAAGATTTTTTTCACAAGTTTCGTTCTTACTCATATCCATCTTTTTAACCCTCAAAAATTGTTATTACTTCCTCCTTCGCAAAATCAAACTACCTAAACCGAGCAGTAAAAGTGTGGCCGGTTCAGGGACAATTGTTTCGGCAGTAGCCGAAAAGTTGTCAAATCTTACATCCAGTGCGGTATGTGGACGTCCGTTCGGCCAATCAACACCTTGGGCAGCAAGTATCTGCACCTTCACGGGTCCGAGGAATTGACTAAAACTTAAGGAGCCAAGAAGAACAGGACCACTACCACGGTCAATCCAAGCGGACATTGTCTCTCCCGCTCGAGTAATTCCGAGTTTACCGTCCATTGTGGAATCGTCTATTACTCCAAATGAGTGTGGAGGTAGACTGGAAAATGCTTCTGCAAGTTGCGATTCATGGTTAGCGAATCGCAAGCTATAGAACTCAGCCCCGCTATTCTGTGCCACAACTTTTATCTGTGCCTCATTCCAACCTTGACTCTCAGCGAGAGGAAATGTAATAAGGTCAAAATCAATAAAAGCTGAGAAATCACCATCTAATGTAAAATGTGATCGAATTCCCGCAGATAAATGTTCGAGTGCCGTCGAACTGTCACTATCAGGAAGCTTTAAAATCATTAGCCCTCCCTCACTATCAGGGGCTTCGATAGTCCAGGGAACACCTACAGCGTCATTCTGAAAAAGCTCCCACCCCAATGGCCCGGCTGTTATACCATCATCAAAGTTTTCAACCAATATAGCAGCGTTTGAAATGCTTGTTGTTATCCCAACCACCACGATTGCTTCAAGAATTAATTTGCTTCTCATCACACTACTTCCTTAAAAAGTTGTTAATATTTCCCGCCGCATCTGCACGGCGCAGACGCTTAATCCGCACACGCTAAACTTCGATTATTCGCTTTTATGCCTCTTCTTCTCTTTCCCCCATTTTTGAAAAGCAATATTATTATAACCGGCTTGGTTTGCTTGTCAAGCAAAAAACTCCTTTGGGTAAAAATTACGTAGTTTCCACAATAGGGACAAATCGGGAGGAGCGCAGCTACTTATTGCTAAACGAACATATAACAATCCGCTCAACCCTTCACGCATCTACGCATCGACTCATCCACTCTTCCCCGCATCCACGCATCCACGCACAAAGTTTTTTTTATTTTTTTTAATTTTCCCCCTTGACTTTTCTACCATCATTTTTGGCCCAATATTCAAGGTGCCTAAAATCCCGTCAAAAAGCGCTCGAAAGTGCGCCGAATGCGCCAACTTTTTTCAATTTTCCCCCAAAAAGCGCAAAAAAGCGCCATTTTTGCAACTTGTTATTTTTCACCTTAACCCCTTTACGAATAATCAGTTACGCCAATTTAACCCCCGAGTCTTAAAAAACCAAGTGTCCAATTTTTACCCCCAAATCCCCTTTTTTCGCCCAAAAACCCACATTCGCCAAAAAACAAAACCCAAAAAACCCCGATTCCCCAAAAAATCCCCGAATATTTCACCAAAAATCCACCCACGAATCAGCCCCCCAACCCTTTCCCCACCTCCTTGTCAGGCCTGTGCGCTCACCGCCGCCATGTATGCCAATACGAGAAAAGGGCCTATACCAAACTAATCAGTATAAGCCCCGAATCGACCATGCTTATTGGCTATAGCTATAGCCTCTGTTACTATTGCGAAGCAAACAGGGCAAAATCCTCGAAGTCAACAACGCCGTCCATATTTAAGTCCGCTTCGTTATAGCCTGCGTCGCCGGCCATACCCGTCCACAGCCAGTGATGAATGAGCGTCGGCAGGTCTATATCGCCCTTGCTCTGAGCGGCAGGGGCCGATGCTGTGCCATCCAATTCACCGTCGTTGAATCTGTAGCCGCGCGCGCCTGAGCCGTCCCTGTTCCAGTGATAGCAGTTACCCTCAGCAATCCTGCCGCTGAAGTGACGACTGCTGTCTCTGGGCGGGACCGGATAGGTCTGCCAGTTCGACTCGATTCGCTTTAGGCCGTTGGACCAATAATGAATCCACTTACCGGTCGTGCTGCCGGCCCCGCCGTACTCCCAACTCCACAGCTTAATACCTGCGGGAGTCCAGAACGTCTCGGTGCCGACCTTTTTGCCGTTCTCGTAGGTGCATTCGTATTCCTTCTTGCCGTTCTCGTAGTAGAACGTCTCTTTGCCGTGCAGCAGGTAACGACCGTTTGTGCAGGTTCTTGCGCTCCAGCTCGCACGCAGCGCGCCGGATGGATAATCCTCACTATACGAGTTTACCGTACCGCCTGAAGTCTCGGGTGCAATGTCGCCATCGCCGGAGAAAATCCATTTTTCATTTAGCTCGTAATGCAGGCACGGATGCGTCATAGTCGTCAGTATGTGCAGAACGCCGTTAGGCGCCTGCCGGATAGTCGAGTATCCTAACGTGCCGTCATCACGGTCGGATTCGTGAGGCAGCGTTACCGGCAGGTTCTTTATGTGCCAGCTATCGCCGTCATTATCCGAAATCGCCACGACACAGCCACGAGGATATGGAAGGTCTGGCCTGTCGCCGCTTTTCTCCTGAGCATCGCTGCAAAAGGCCAGTTTGCCGTTCTGCATCCGCGTGACAGACGGTCTTTGGTTGCTGGCGAGAAGCGAAAAAGGTGTCTTTTTCTCGTTGCCCCAACTGCGACCCCAGTTGTCAGAAGTACACTGCGGCATATAACCATCGATATCGCTCTTCTTACCGCCGATAGAGAGCAGTCTTGTCTGATTGTCAATCATGACAATCGTCGAGTGACGCCCATTGGTTCGCCCGCCGGTATCGCGCCAGGATACGCCGTTATCGGTGCTTTCAAACAAAACACTCTCAGAACCGCCGCCGTCTGTCACCGTATATATCATGTTGCTGTTGCGACGAAAAGCATTCTGACACGGCTGGGCTGTGAAATTGTCGGTCTCGCTCGGGAAGGTGGGTCGCTTGAGGTCCCAGGTCGCGCCGCTGTCGGTCGAAACAGCCATAACGAACGGCCTTCTCCCTGAGTTGTCAATTCGACCGCCGCCGAAGAAATGCACCGTACCATCAGCTTCAGTCCACAGCAGACCGCTTTCATCGTTCATGCCCTTCATATCCCAGAACAATTCCGGCATCTCCCAAATATCGGAGCCGTACCGAAGCCGTGCCTGGACGAATCTGACGTCATCGGCGTATTCACTGCCGTGAGCCGTGAACCAAACCGCTAACGCGTCACCATTAGGCATAACCTCAAATCCCGGAGAGTGGCTGTGGTGCATTGGCGCCGCGGAACAACCAGTAATTGAAGCCTCACCGTCATCGATGTTATCCGGTGGAATCGGCATTGAGAAACGCACCGTGAAGTATGGCACATCCGGATTCGGCCCTGTCTGTGCCACATCCGTCTGCTTCTTAATTGCAGCCTGGCAAAATGGAGGCGGAGCAACATACGGATTAGCAGGCGGGTCAAAGAGCATCACCACGCGAAAACTACACGCACGAGCCTCCCCGAGTTGCCACGGCTGGTACCTTGCATTACTCGGCAGCGACCACCGGTCTCTACCGTTCTCCCGAATAACCTTGTTGAAACCGGCCGGCGGACCTATCGGGTCCACCTGACCATCGTTAATGTATTCCGCGTGCCAGTCGTATGTCCATTCTCTGCCTGACATACCCTGCACCTGGCCGGGATTCTCCTGAACGTACTCCCACTCTGCCTCGGTAGGCAGACGGTATGTGTAGCCGTCCTGCTGACTGAGCCATTCGCAAAAGGCCGTCGCGTCGTCCCAGCTCACGTCATCGGCAGAGCCTTCTAAACCCGACTGCTGATAAATCGAGTTCGCAACCTTCGCCTGCAGCATATAGAATGGTTTGCTTATCATAACCTTGTGTTCTGGCTGCTCGTCGTAGTCTCGGCTCCCATCGTCCTGGATTCTGTGCCCGTCACCCTCTCCCATTGTGAAACTGCCCGGTTCTATCTTGACAAATGTCATCCCAAGGGAGTTGGTCCACATTTGGCCCATGTCGCAGATTGTAAATGTGTGCTCGCCCTGACCAAGTTTTGCATTCGTTTGATTCGACAGCGTCAACACAACGGTCTCATCCGGATACTCTTCGATTTCGTCATCTACAAGCTCGACTGTGATTACTTGTGTTGTCTCTCCGGGAGCAAAAGTCAGCGTCCCGTCGGCAAGAGTATAGTCCACGCCGCCGCCGGTAGCGGTTCCGCCGGTAACGGCATAATCAACCGTCACCACCTCCTCACAGGCCCATGACAGATTGACCACAATGTCAGCCGAACCGCAGTCCTCCTCCGCATTGCTGGCGTCCTCTTCGAATCCTACCGCAGGCCTGGGGTCCACAATTGTATATGTGTGCACCGACGTTCCAAGCTCAAGTTGGATTTCCTCGCCGCCCGTCACATCCGATAATGTCACTTCAATCGTTTCATCCTCTTCGTCGAGCCCGTCGTTAATGGTGTCGATACTGATTGTTTTGCTTGTTTCGCCCGGGTTAAACGTCAACGTTCCCGCGGCCAGTGTATAATCCTCACCGTCGGTAGCTGTGCCGCCCGTAGCTGCGTAGTCAACCGTAACCACAGAAGCTGCGGGATTACTCATCTTTACGACAAGATTCGCTGAGGTAATCGCTTCGAAATCGCCCGAGGCATCCGTTTCAAAGCCTACGGTGTCGCCCGCATAGAAGCGAACCTCGCTGAGCCCCGGGTAACCGCCGCCGTGGTCGCTGATAGCCGTAATCTTGACGTACTTCGCCTGCGCGCTGCCGAAATCAATCTCGGTATTATGTGCATAACTGTCGGAGCCGTCAGCCTTGGCAAACGTGTGCGTATCGCCCAACTGTGTCCAGTTCGTCCCATCGGGAGAATATTCGATAGTACAATCCTTGATGGCGCGTCCGGTCTTATCCCCCCCGCTGCCGGTAATCTGATTGT
>JAUWIU010000026.1 GCA_030608075.1 Phycisphaerae bacterium | reverse complement strand
GAGACGTCCACTGCGTCATGGTCCACCCTGGCGATGAACTTGGAGTGTCCGGTCGCCCTGATTTCAAGACCTCCGATGGGGTTGCGCTGGATCTCCTCACCCCACTCCTGGTATTAGCTCACGCCCACAGCCCGGGCACTGCCAACCAGACCTAACACCAAAACAGCGCTAATCAAAACCATCATTTTCTTACACATAACATTCCTCCTTTCGATAAAATAAGTGACTGTTTCGTTTGCACGCACATTAGAAAAAGCAAACACATTTGAACAATACTATAATATACCACCTTGGTTCCGATAAAGCAAGATTTTTTTCCCTACGGAAGGGATTTTTCTTGTGAGAGGTGCACTTTTTTGTTGGCGTTTGAGAAAGGCCTACCCCCCAAGAGCTACAGGCACTGCAAAAAAGAGGTTCAAAAAACCTACTTACGGAACGAAAGATGCGGTATAATATGGTGGTGTTAGCGGTTTTTGGCTTTGTATCCGCTTAAGAGGCGTAAGAGGCGATTTCTTTTGATGTGTTTTGTTTTTTCGTGGATTTTGACTTAGGAGCAGGTATGTCAGGTCATTCACACTGGGCAGGAATAAGGTATAAAAAGGCGGCTGCTGACGCTAAGCGGGGCAGAACATGGAGCAAAATAGCGAGGGTGATAATAGTTGCGGCCAAGAGCGGCGGTGGCGACCCGGCTCAGAATCTGCCTTTACGCTATGCAATCGACAAGGCCAAGGCAGCCAACATGCCGAAGGATACGATTGCCAAGGCCATCAAGAAAGGGACCGGCGAGATTGGTGGGGTGAATTTTGAGGAGGTGCTTTACGAGGGGTACGCTCCCGGCGGTGTGGCGGTGATGGTTGAAGCGCTGACAGACAACCGCAACCGAACCGCACCGGCAATAAAAAGATTATTCGAGAGACACGGCGGGTCGATGGGGACAAGCGGCTGTGTGAACTGGATGTTCAGCAAAAAGGGACTCATCACGGTCGGTACGGCTGAGACGAACGAAGAGCAGCTTATGGAAATTGCGCTGGCGGCGGGCGCGGATGATATGCAGACGACGGGAGATGTTTTTGAAATTACGTGCGAGCCGGCAGCTTATGAAAAGCTGAAGGGTGTGCTCAAAGACAAAGAAATAGCTACACAGGTAGCCGAGATTTCGATGGTGCCCCAGAATACGGTGCCGGTCAACGAAGTGGGCACTGCCAGGAAGATTATTTCTCTGATGGAGGCCTTCGAAGACCAGGAAGACGTTCAAAACGTATATGCCAATTTCGACATACCCGATGAGATAATGAACAAACTAGCGTAGGAAAGAGTAGAGACGAAAAGAGTGTGTTCAGCCAGGCACGCAAAAAGCTCAGTGTGTCTCTTGGGCGTTGGTATATCGTGGCATTATTGGTTTTTTATTCTTCCGAATCGAGACCAGTCCTTAGCGGGGCAATAGAGGTAATCGGCTCTGCCTTTAATTGTCGTCAATGGCACGGGGCCGAAATGTCTGCTGTCGCGCGTAAGATTGCGGTTGTCTCCAAGAACGAAACAGTGATGCTCGGGAACCGTTATCTTAGCAAAATCGGGTGATGCTTTATCATGAGGAGGTTTGGCTAAGAAGATTTTATATTTGGCATCACCATTTATCTCTTCAAAGACGTCGCCCTGTAACGGCTCTGCCTTAACCTTGATTCTTATCTTATCCAGCGTCGACTGAGGGAGTTGCCGCCGGGGAAGTTTTTGGTCATTCACATAGAGCCGTCCATCTTTGATTTCCACCGTATCTCCGGCAACGGCTACGACTCTCTTGATATAGTTTATTCGCCTGTTTTCAGGATTAAGAAAAACTATGAGGTCGGCCCTTTTGGGGTCGGTTTTTTTGTAAGCAACTTTGTTTGCCAGGAACCTGTCACCGGGGACTATCGTTGGATAATTGGAAGCCACGGGAACTCTGAACGCTTCAAAATAGTTGGACCTAACATTAGAGGCCACTTCCGTGGAACCGCCCATGCTTATTAGTATTAAGAGCAGATATACATACCATCGGTTATACTCTTTTAGCTCATAGTCCAGCTTCGTATGTCTTGCGACATAGTAAGAATCAATTATCGCTATCAGCTCTACCACTAACGAGCCAAATATCGACATTCCTATAATCGTTATTTTTATGGGGGAATAATTCAGCATTAGTGTTATCAAAATTATAGGCACGAATATGCCGGAGAGAAAAGCTAACAATAATCCCTTTACAATTCTTCCGCAATATACGTGTCCGAGGCCGGGCATAATTAGTGAAAGGACAATTGCATTCAAGGGTTTTCTTTTTTTTGTTTTGTTTATTGCTATAGTCATTTTAGTTTCCATTTATTTTTAGGTTCCCAAAAACACATAAATGGTAAAGGACATTCTAATAAAGCCGGCAATAACACCGGCAAAAACCATGCCAGCCTTTGCAAGCGGGTGAGCATAAACAGCCTCGACAAATCGTTGCATATCCAACAAAGGTTTTTTCTTCTTCTGTTCATATTGATACACTTGGTGCATCACCTTTTCTGTAAAGTTGTCTCCAACTTCAACCTGGTTTCTTTGCTTCTTCCAATCATCATAAAGTTGTTCATTTTTCATAGACCATCTTCCTCAAAACTCTTAAGGGCCAATCTTAATTTCCTTTTGGCCCTGTTGATTCTCGATTTTATTGTCCCGATTCTTACGCCCTCAATTTGGGCTACCTGTTCGTATGGTAGTTTTTCAAATTCTGCCAGGATAAACGCTGTTTTCTGTTTGGCCGGTAGAGTTTGCAACACTTGAGCCAATCGGTCGAAGAATTCCTGTTGAGTAAGGCTATTGGCAGGTGTAAATGAATCTGGGTTTTCCGGCAGGTTGCTCATTGAAAGCGTTCTTTTCTTTTTTGCCGCATTTAGGCTTTTGTTCCTTGCAATGGTAAACAGCCATGTTGGGAAACTGCTGCGGGCAGGGTCAAAGGATGACAGCTTCTTATAGGCTGTGAGGAATACATCCTGGGCGATATCTTCACAGGCGTGGTAGTCATCTATAATGTTTTTTATCATTGCGATAACCGGCCTCTCATATCTTTGCACCAATAATCGGAAAGAATCAACGTCCCCCCTCAATACAGCCCTGATGACGCTGATTTCGTCAACCATACATTTGTCCCAAAACCTGCAAAAATAGTTCTTCATCTTGTTATACAACCGAAAGGAGCATAAGTTCCACAGGAATTCTGCGTGCATTTTACCGTCGGTTTGGTTTTTGCCGGGTGGGTATGGGGTTGGTTGTTTGGCAAGTTCTGCTATCCGCTCGATGGCGAAGTTGTATTTGTCCTCGCCGAGTCGGCGGAATACATTGCGGCCGGGGTACATAATTTGAAACTGACGACGATATTTCTCTTCGATACCGATTGCCATTTTGTACTGGTCAATTGCGTGTTGGTTGTTGCCCAAGTTCTCGGCGATTTTGGCTAATTCGATTCGCAGCCGGCCACAGCCGGGATATCGCTCAACTGCCGTTGAGGCACTGGCCAAGGCTTTCTTCAGCCAGTCGGCTTTTGCCTGTCCGCTTGAGGTCTTTGCCATCAGCGTGTAAACCTCGGTCAATCGTTCGAAATTCTTGAAATCCGCTCTGTTGCGGTTAATCGCACCGAGAAAAGACTCTGCTGCCTGTTCGAGCAAGGCCGGTTGTTTGCTGCCGGTGTCGTTGTAGTGTTCCAGATAACACCTGCCGTTCAGGTTTAATGCTGCCGGGTCGAGCGGGTCATCTTTGGCGGCCTGAGCCAGAAGCCGGTGGATGTATCTGGCATCCTGCATCGCCTGCTTTGTCTTGGTGCCGGCTTTGGCAACAGGGCAAAGGGCATAGCTAAAATACGCCCAAATGAATATTAACCCTGCGGCGAGCACAACTACTCTCGCAAACAGCGCGGGTTTCAGGGCCAACGATCGCCGATGGTTTGCGTTGAAACCCAAAGCAACAAGGCAGGCTATTACCGCGCAAAGAGTACTGAATACACCGGGCTCAAAAATGGCAAAGTCTATCAGGCTATGTACCAGGACACTAACAGCAGCACAAAAAAGGGCAGCAACTGTAATGTTACTGGTGTCCCTCTTGCTGGTTTTCGCGCCGGCTGCCAAGAGGCAGAAGCCAAGGGCAAATACGACTGCCGGCATCACGTATAATATTACTGCCGCAGCCTTTTTCTCCTCGGGCAAGGCATCAGTCGGCAAGGGGAAAACTATCGGCCTGATGAGCAGCATCGCCGTTAATATAACAACCAAGAAAACGGCGGCCAGTACGGCAAATCCCTGGGGAGGGTGACGAGCTTTACGTGGGGCGGAAAGGCGTTTAGGGTAAATCACTTTCCACAAAGGTATCAGAATTATGGCCAGGAATCCGACGAGGCCGAGCGGTCCATATTGAGCCAGGACGCTCAGCAGGAAATTGTGGGGGTCGGCCACGCTTTCGAGGGCCTCGGCAGCCTTGTAATGCGGATAATAATTTGTGAAGTTGCCCGGCCCGACGCCGGTGAGGGGGTGGTCGGTGTACATCTGAGCGGCCCCGTACCAGTACTGCCATCTTACGAGCATTGAATTGCCGCCCGGGAGTCGGCCGTGACTTAATCCATACAGGACAACTATAGAGCCTCCTGCGATGATTACCATCAAGCAGCTAATCATGATGACTTTTTTGTGGGTCTTTAACCAGTTGCCGAATAAAAGGTACAGGGCGAACATTGCTGCTGCAATCAGCGCGGCGGCAATTGCACCTTTGCTGTGCGCAAGAGCAAGGCCGAAAATAACAGCGGCGGCGACAATAGCGGAGGTGACAAGATACAATGGCCCGGAGGGCGAGGATTTGCGGTTTTTGAATTTGTCGATAAATAAGGCGACGGCGGCGAACGAAGCCAGCATCGCAAATGCACCGACGGAGTTACCGGTTGTGAAAAAGCCTCGGACATCCTCGGAGTAAAGCCGGTGCTCAAAAAGCATGTGCGCAAATGTATCGGGTTCGATGCCGAGCGGTTTAAGTATGGTTTCCGGGGCCTTTTCGTACTGGGCAATATCCATTTGATTGCTGATGAAGAATTGCTCGGCGCAGTGATAGGCAGAGACCATACCCAGAGCAGCGATGACAATCAGCAGCAGTTTTACTTTGGCGTGCGAGTCGAGTATCTGGACCAGCAGGACAGCCATCAGGATTGGACTGAGCAGCACTATGGAGCCGGTTATTGCGGCTCGCTTGTTCGCGGCGGCGAAACAGGCAATGACAGCGGCTATCACAAACAGGCACAGCCCGATTTCTATGGACGTCGGGCGATAGACAAACCTTTTACTGCAAAGGCTAAATACAAGCCATATTACAAGCAGGAGTATTGGTACTGCCGATATTGACAAGCTGTATAAACTATCGCCGAGGTTGTGCAACTGACTTGTTGACGGGGCATTTGGGCTTTCCGTCAGAGTGGTGCGCAGTGCAATTACGCACAGGCAAAGTGCCAGTAAGATATATTCAAAAACGACCTGGCCTTGGCTCTTGCGTAAATTTGAGTTAGTTGCCTGTTCCGTCATTTTCGGCGGTGGTTTCGAAGATAGCGATAATAGTCAGTATCATAAACGTCTGAGCAAAGATTAAAATTGCGCCAACCGCGTTAACCTGGTTGAGAAAAGTAGCGCCCAGGCCGGTGCAAAGCGTAGCTAAGTATAACGTTAGAACCGTCTGGGTGTCGGTCAGCCCGTGCCTTTTCAGTCGATGGGAAAAATGCTGAGTGTCACCGACGAAGGGACTTTTGCCCTGGATTATCCGCAGAGCGGTTACGCTGACAAAATCATACAGCGGAACCGCCATAACAACCAGGGGCATAAAAACCGCATACCACTGTCCGCTTTGGGCTTGGTGATAATAGGTGGTGCGCAGGGTAAGCAGCGCCACGAGGAACCCTGTTACGAATGAGCCGGCGTCGCCCATAAAGATTTTCGCAGGCGGAAAATTGAACACGAGAAAACCCAGCAGCGTTCCCACGAGGACGACTGCCAGTGCACCGACAAAGACCTGTCCGCTCAAGGCTGCGGCTGTGAATAGAATACAGCCTGCTATCGCCGCCACGCCGGCGGACAGCCCGTCCATATTGTCGAGGAAGTTAAAGGCATTGATAATCAGGACTATCCAAACTGCTGAAAGGCCGGTGGTGATAATTGTGTTTTCGATGAACAGCTCAACTCTTATCCGGCCCAGCGCCGCCGCTGCCAGGGCAACTGCGAACTGAACGGCAAGTTTGAGGAAAGGTCCCAGATGCTTTTTGTCGTCCCAGAGGCCGAGCAAAAATAACACGGCGATGCTGAGCAGTATAATCCCAAGCTGCCCGGTCTTGCTCAGAAAGCCAGGCACGTGAACGGTAACTGATTCCTTGAGCCAGTTGAGGTGGCCATCGGCGCCGGCAAACTTCACCGCTGCGATAGCACCGAGAAGGATGATAAAAATCGTGGTAAAGATGGCGATGCCGCCGCCGAGGGGAATAGCGGTCTGGTGGTACCTGTCGGCGGACGGACGGGAAACGAACCCAGCGCGTCCGGCCAGCTTTTTTACAGCGCCGGTCAGGACGACCGACATGGCAAATGAGCCAGCCAACAAGATTATCACTAATATGGTCAATGTTGCGATTTTAACTGCTCCAGTAATCGGGTTCTGGCTTTGTCAAAGAAATCAAAATAACACTGCTGCCTGTAATCGGGATAAGTGTATGGTAAGGGCCGCCACGAGCCTTTGTCAAAAACAAGGGTCACTTCGGCATACATCTTTTCGCCGATATATATACGATGCGAATAATTTTTTGTTGATGCCAGAACCAGTTTCGAGGGCTCGATAATGCCGGGGTCGAGATTTACCGGCCTGGGCAGCTCAAGGGCGAGCTTCGCTGCTAATTCTTGTTCGAGCTTGTTTGCCCTGTGTTTGATTTTCGCCAGGCTGCCCGGGTCGATGAGCTTATCAACACTGGCAAACTGTCTCAAAATGTGTTCGCCGGTTTCACTTTTGTAGTATTCGGTCTGGTCGAAGGGCCAAACATCGCTAATAAAATCGAGCCGGCCGAACTCGGCGATTATCGCTTCTGCAGCAATCTCCAAACAGTTTTTATCGACGGCTAAAATACCGATTATCAACTTGACCGGCCTGGGCTCTTTCAGCTTCCACATTTATCTGGCCAAATTCGCTCTTACGGAATCAGTTGTTCCTTCAGTGAATTGACAAGGTCAATGGTCTTGCTTGTCGCCTGCTCAATGGGAACTTTTTGGCTTTGCGATTCGCGGCGGAGCTTTATCTCGACCTTGCCTTCGGCAACTGCTTTTTTGCCGACCGTAACTCTCACCGGTATGCCGATAAGGTCGGCGTCCTTGAATTTGACGCCGCCTCGCAGCGCTCGGTCATCCAACAATACGTCTATGCCTTTGTCGAGCAGTTGGGTATAGATGTTTTCCGCCACTTGCGCAACCTGTTTGTCGTCCTGATTGACCGAAGTGACAAGGACCTCAAACGGTGCAATAGTAATCGGCCAGATAATGCCGTCTTTATCGTGGCTGATTTCGATTGCCGAAGCGATAATTCGGTTGATGCCGATGCCGTAGCAGCCCATAACGCAGGGTTTCTCGCTGCCGTTCTCGTCGAGGAATTTCGCGGCGAGTTTTTTACTGTATTTTGTTCCCAGCTTGAAGACCTGTCCTACCTCGATGCCCCTTCGAAACAGCAGCTTTTTGCCGTTGTGCGTATCACCTTCAACTGCGTTGCGAATATCAGCAACGATGATATTTTCGCCTTTGAGCGGGAAGTCCCTGCCCGGCACAACGTTTCTGACGTGGTAGTCGGTTTTGTTCGCGCCGGTTACACCCACAGCCATCGCAGCTACCGCGTGGTCGATAATAATCTTGGAAACCTTATCTGCTATCCCCATAGGCCCTGCAAAACCGACTTTAGCACCGGTAACCTTTTCAATAGCAGGCTCATCGGCAAGTTCGGCAGCCCTGCCGCCAAGAACCTGAGTAAATTTCTCCGGATTCAAGTCATGGTCGCCCCGCACCACCGCCGCCACTATGTCGTCGCCGGCGGCATATATAAGAGTTTTAATCATATCTCTGGGTTTGGTCTTCAGGAAGGCACAGACCGCTTCGATACTGCCGATATTTGGTGTGTGAACTTCCTGGATTGGCGGAATTTTCGCATCGGCCTTTTCTTTGGGCAGCGGGTCTACCGCCGCCTTTTCGAGATTTGCCGCATAAGAGCCGTCTTCGGTGTAAATGATTGTATCCTCGCCGGATTCACAGGGGACGGTGAACTGGTGTGAGCCGGAGCCGCCCATCTCGCCGGACTCGGCCTCGACAGTCACATATTCGAGCCCGCAGCGCGTGAAGATTCTGCAATACGTGTCATACATTATCCGGTAAGTCTCATCGAGACTTTCATTGTCGGGATGAAAGCTGTAGGAATCCTTCATAATGAATTCGCGGCTGCGGAGCACGCCGAAACGCGGCCGAAACTCATCACGGAACTTGAAACTTATCTGGTAGATATTCAGCGGAAGCTGCTTATATGAGTTAATCTCATTGGCCGCTATGCTTGTTACAACCTCTTCGGCGGTAGGCGCCAGCACATTTACCCGGTTGTGGCGGTCGGTGAATCTTGCCATTGTTTCGCCGTAATCGACGCTGCGGCCGGTTTTCTGCCAAAGCTCTATCGGCTGGACCGCGGGCATGAGTATTTCCTGGGCGCCGGCTTTGTTCATTTCCTCGCGCACAATCGAGATTACCTTCAGCAGGCTGCGCCATCCGAGGGGCAGATAAGTGTATGTGCCGCTGGCGAGCTTGCGCATCAGACCGGCACGAATCATCAACCGATGGCTGATAATCTCGGCATCTGCGGGGACTTCCTTAACGGTTGGTATAAACATTCGGCTGTATCTCATATTCTGTCCTTTATCGTGAAAACATATCCGGCAAATACCGGGCACAGTTATAGCCCAAAGTGTGGAGGGCTGCAAGTTTATATCTCGTGTTGCGGGTCGCCTTGAATCAACGGGATGGTAAATTGTACGCGAAAAGCCTTTAAGATTGGCCTTGATTTAATCTGCCTAATGGTATATGCTTTCAGCAAGCCCTCATTCAGTTGCTGCGGGGCCGCTTGAGTGCGAGATGTCAGCCTGATTTGTTGAAGGAGGTTATTATGACAGGATTCAAAGGGTTTGGATTTGTGGGTTTGTTGACTGTTATTTTGATTGGCGCGGCGTATCCTGTCTTTGCCGCTGAAGCCCCAACAACCAGCCAGGAGAAAATCGTCCAGGCACAGATAATACTCACCGTCTCGGAGAGCAAGAGGCTTATCGCCAAGGCAGTAGCGCAAATGCCAATTGTCAGGAAGGCACTGAAAGAGGGGATGGTTATCGTAGCCAAGGGCACCACCAACACCTACGTCGCCGAGGAAATTCTGGGCGAAAGAATTGGGCACGGAGCCTATGTGCTCGGCAAGACGGTCCCGGCCAAAGGCGGAAAGGACTTCAAGGATGCCCCCAGCATAAGCGAGGTCGTTCTGGTAAAGGGTAAACACAAGAAGCGCCTATCGCTGGAAGATGCTGTTACAAAGCTCAAACCCGGCGATGTGGTCATCAAAGGTGCGAACGCCCTTGATTACGAGAATAGAACCGCCGGTGTTATGATAGGCAGCTCATCCTGCGGCACGACCGGCAAGATTATGCCTTATGTCGTGGCCAGAAAAGCGTATCTGGTCATACCGGTCGGCCTTGAAAAGCAGGTGGCCGGTGACGCCCTCGAAATCGTCAACAAGATGCGTGAGCCGGTTGAGAGCCTTAACGAAATACCTTCGATGTTTCTGCTGACAGGTCATATCGTTACCGAGATTGAGGCGCTGAAGAGCTTTGCGGACGTGTCGGTTTTCCAGGCTGGGGCAGGAGGTGTCGGCGGGGCCGAGGGTGCGGTACGACTCATCTGCCGCGGCGCCAGACGGGAGGTCGAAAAGGTCCTGAGATTGGCCGAAGACATTCAGGGCGAGCCGGCTTTCGTCCAATAGATAGTTTTTGACTGGATTTAAGTGAGTCGGGTGTTTCCCAAAACAGTGTTTTTTGGAAAATTGCCTCGGCGGAAAAGGCTTAATATGGAGTTTGAAAATGGTACATAAATTCATCAATGAGATTGAACCGGGCGAGGCAATCAACGATGTTTACATGGTCAAAGACCCGATTTTGCGAAGCACAACCAAGGGTGATTTGTATATAGCGATGCATATCTGTGACCGCAGCGGGCAATTGAACGGGCGGATGTGGCAGGCAACCGAAGCGGTTTACAACTCTCTTCCCAAACCCGGGTTCGTTCATATACAGGGAAGAAGCGAGCTTTACCAAAATAATCTGCAAATAATTGTCAACAACGTGGGGGTTGTTGATGCAAGTAAGGTAGCGATTGAGAATTTCCTGCCACGAACGAGCAAGAACACCGGGCAAATGATGGAGGAAGTAAAGGAAATTGTAGGCCGGGTAAAAAATCCGCAGCTAAAGGCGCTGGTGGGAGAGTTTCTGGGCGACGCCGATTTGATGGAGAAATTCTGCACCGCGCCGGCTGCAATCAAGCTGCATCACAGTTATCTCGGCGGTCTGCTGGAGCATACCCACAACGTCCTGCGAGTAGCCGCTGCGATATTGCCGTTTTATCCGGAGATACAGGCCGACCTGGTCCTGGCGGGCATTTTCCTTCACGATATGGGAAAAACCGAGGAGCTTTCATACGAGATGGCCTTTTCGTATACCGATTCGGGCCAGTTAATCGGACATATTGCCAAAACGCTTCTTATGATTCACAGAAAGGCTGAGGCGCTGGCGAAGAAGGGGACGCAGATTGACGAAGCCCTAATGGATGCTCTGGGACATATCATCTTATCACACCACGGCCGATATGAATTTGGTTCACCGAAGCTGCCGGCTACTGCTGAGGCGTTTATGGTCAACTACATCGATGATTTGGACGCCAAGATTAGCCAGGTAACCGGTGCAATCAAGAATGAGCAGGGCGATTCCAACTGGACTGCCTGGCACAGTGCCCTGCAGACCCGGCTTTACAGAAAGCGAATTGAGTAACAAAGCGACTGTCCAGCGAATCTCCGCGGATTTTTACGATTTTTTGCCGGTTTCTGTGTTTTTTGCAGATACGGCACCAAGTGCCTAACTCTTTTCTCACAAATGAGTTACAGCCGATTGCGCAAGCGTTTTGGAGGTGTAGTTGCTGCCTTTGCCGTACTTGCGATAAGATTTTGACAACGAAATTGGCAGATTCGCATATTTTTTCTTGACCGATTGAAAGAAATGTTTTATTCTCTTTGTTGAGTTTACCGATGATGAAAGAGGTTGTGTGGCGTCCCATATTGTGCTGTGGATGGTGGCTTGGGTTTGTAAAGGGACGCTTGAGCGGGCAAACGTTCATAATGCCTTGCTCTGACGGTAGTTAAGTTGCAAAGATGCTTCCGGCGTCGGCTATGAGCTGCAAAGGCTGATTGTGATTCGGGCTTTCGAACGACGCTGAAAAGTAGATTTGAAATGAAACGAAATCTGTTTGAAGTGAGTGCTTTGTGCTCTGCGAAGGATGTGTCGTATTGAGCGTAGAATCAGTTGATTCCATGATAACAGTGAACTTGGTAATGCGAAGGATATTGCAGTCGGAGGTGCTCTCTGTACCAAGCGGCTGATTCTGTGCCTTGCTGAAAAGGATTTTGTTTTCCATACATTTCTTTGCGGCTTTCCTGCCGGTAACTCCCGCAATCTGTCTATGCTGACGGGTGTTTTCTTGACAGTAATTGTGATTGTTTTTGAGGAAAGATACGAATTATGGAAGCTATGATGATGCAATTAGTTCATCTACCTGCTGTTTTGGTCACAGTTTTCGCTTTTGCTCTGGGGGTTTCCCTGACCATCATGGTATACCAGATAATCTCCAGGGCCAAGGCCAAGACTTTCGAGTCGGATATGCAGCGCCAGCTCGAAGGTGCCAAAAGGGAGGCTGAGAATATAATCAGGTCAGCTCAAATCGATGCCGCTGCCGAAACCATCAAGAAAAAAGAGCAGTTCGCCGAGGAAGCGAATAAAACTCGTGCTGAGCTGCGCGAAACCGAAGTGAGACTAAGCAAACGTGAGGACACTCTCGACAGGCAGGTTGAACTTTCACATCAGCGGGAAAAGGCGCTAAAACAACAGGAAAAAGAGGTCGAACGAAGACTGCATAACATCAGCAATAAGGACAAGCAGCTTTCAGTTGTGATGGCACAGCAGAAGAATCAACTTCTCAAAATCACCGCGATGAATGTCGAAGACGCCAAGAACCTGCTTTTGAAGCGGCTCGAAGACGAGTGCGAGCATGAGATGTCGAGTTTGATCCAGCGCAAGCTCCAGGAGACCACCGAAGCTGCCGAGGAGAAAGGACGGGAAATAATCAGCACCGCTATTCAGCGTTACGCCGCTGAGCAGACCTGCGAGGTGACTGCCTCGACAGTTGAGATTCCGAATGACGATATGAAAGGACGAATTATCGGGCGGGAAGGACGGAATATCCGGGCGTTTGAAAAGGCTACCGGCGTGGATGTTATTGTCGACGATACCCCCGGAATGATTGTCGTAAGCGGGTTCAATCCGTTGAGGCGTGAAGTTGCTCGGCTTTCGATGGAACGACTCATCCAGGATGGACGAATACACCCGTCCCGCATCGAGGAGCTCATCGGCCAAACGAAAAGGGACGTCAACCAGAAGGTGCTGCAGATCGGCAAGGATGCTGCAGTTGAGGCCAATATCAGAGGGCTGAGCAACAAGGTGCTCAGTCTGTTAGGGTCGCTGGACTTCAGAACAAGTTATGGCCAGAACGTGCTTCGCCACAGCATAGAGGTAGCTTTTCTGACACAGGTTATGGCTGATGAGCTCGGGCTTGATGGCTCAATAGCAAGGCGTGCCGGCCTGCTGCACGATATCGGCAAGGCGATTGACCACGAGGTTGAGGGCGGCCATCCTGAGATAGGAGCGAATTATCTGAAGCGCTTTAACGAATCGCCTATTGTGCTGAATGCAGTTGCCGGCCATCACGGTGACATCCCGCCGGACAATCCCTATACTCCGCTGGTTGCCGCCGCCGATGCAATTAGCGCATCGCGTCCCGGCGCCAGGCGAGAAACGTTAGAGCGATATATCAAACGATTAGAGAAGCTCGAAGATATAGCCCGCGGTTTTAAGGGTGTCGAAAATGCCTACGCCATTCAGGCAGGACGGGAAATCCGCGTCATTGTTGATGCAGAAAGCGTTGACGACGGCGCAGCAATGAAAGTTGCGCGCGACATTGCCAACAAGATTGAAAACGAAATGACCTATCCGGGGGAAATTCAGGTAACTTTGCTGCGTGAGGTCCGCTGCATAGAATACGCTAAATAGTATGCGGCGTAGGGTATAGGAGACTATGAAGTTAAACATTTTTTGTATTGGTGATATAGTCGGTCGGCCGGGTCGGCGGATTGTTGCGGATAAGCTCAAATCGCTCATCAGACAGCTCGGTATCGACTGTGTGATAGCCAACGCCGAGAATGCCGCCGGCGGTTCAGGACTGACGCCCCAAATCTACACCAAGTTACTCCGCTATGGCGTAAACCTGATTACACTTGGCGACCACACTTACCGCAAACGAGATATCATCGAGACACTGCAAACTGAAGACAATATCGCGCGGCCTGCGAATTTATCCCGGCACGCCGCCGGCAGAGGCGTTGCGTTTTACAGGACTAATAAAGGCCCAGTGGTGGCCGCGGTTTCTTTAGTCGGGCGCATTTTTATGAAGCCGGCCGACTGTCCTTATTCGGCTATTGATAGGATTCTGCCCCAGCTTGAACAGAAAGCGGACATCATAATAGTCGACATGCACGCCGAAGCCAGCAGCGAAAAAATAGCTATGGGGTATCATCTTGACGGAAGGGTTAGCTGTGTTTTCGGCACTCACACTCACGTTGTGACCGCCGATGAAAAAATCATGCGCAAAGGGACAGGCTATATCACCGATATCGGCATGACGGGCCCACACGATTCGGTACTTGGCAGAGGGGCTGAAAGCGTGCTGAAGGCGTTCCGAACGCAGATGCCGGTGCCGTTTGAAATAGCAACCGGCGATGTGAAAATGAACGGGATTCTTGTTACGGTTGACAGCGGCACAAAAAAGGCTGAGCATATCGAGCGAATCACTGTTGTACACGAGCAGCCCGAGCCGGTAAGTTATGACAGCGACGACGGCAAGCCTGAGTACTTCAATAACGACTTTTGATTTCGTATTGAACCCGCTGTGTATCGCATTGCGCAATGAAAGCCGCAGATGGTTACCATCATCGGTCTGATAAGTTATTTCGGACCGGCTTGTCCACTTCCTCGGCGCCAAACATTTGCGAAAACGGAAAAATCGTCGAAGTTCACAACGCCGTTACCGTTCATATCCACCCGGTCGCAGTCATTACTTTCACCGCAGTTACCATCAAGCCAGTGCTGCGTCAGAAACCACAAATCAATCATTTCAACACCGTCCGGACAGACAAAATCTCCCGGCGGTGTGGTTTGCCAGCTTAGTTTGGGATAATTTGTTCCGTCACAAATCTTCCAGGTGTCATCAAAATCCCAACCGGCATCAGTAAATGTAATAGCCTTTTGCATGTCGGATGTAGGAAGACCTGTACCGCCGTGGTAATTATGGGTTTGACTGCTTGTTTCAACATCCCAAAAACAATGAGTTACTCCCGTTCGAGGAAGGGCTCCGCTCAGGGAGCCTATAAAACCACCTGAAATCCCACTTGACGAAACATGGCCTACCGAGTAACAGTAACTGATTCTGCCTCGGTCAGTTCTTCCCCCAAAACCACCAGCATGAGTTGGACTTGAGACATTTCCCGTTGCATAACAATTACTTATTTCACACTGATAGTTAATGCCGATTAACCCACCAGCATAGTCGGCAGCAGAAACTATACTCCCTGAATAGCAGCTCGTGACCGTAGCGGGAGAGCTGTGCCATTGATCAAAGCGTAACTTACCGACCAATCCTCCTATGGCGGAATCTCCTGAGACGGAGCCAAGCGAATAAGATTCAGAAATAGCTCCTTCATACTCGTATCCAACAAGCCCCCCGATATAGTCATCTCCGGAAACTTCGGAAACTGCATAGCATCCTGTGATTACGCCTCCATGACTACTTCCCACCAGTCCGCCAACTTCATCAGAACCAGCAACTATTCCATTTGAATGACATCCCGAGATTGTGCTGTTAACTTGAGAGCCAATAAGACCTCCAGCACATCTCTCACTGGAGACAACACCGTTTGAATAGGAGTTTGTAATCGTTCCACCATTTAGGTTTCCAATTAAACCACCCGAGAGGGCGTATTGCCCCGATACTTTGCAATCTTGAGCATAGCATGTGATAAAACCGGCCTGAACCCCGGCGCCAACAAGCGAGCCTATATTCCTTCCGGAGACATCTTTACTTATGACATTCGGTTCTATTAAACCAAGGTTTCTTATCTCGGCTGGTGCTCCATCGACATAACCGAATAAACCGATATAATCTTCATTCGTTGCTTTATATGTAAAGTTTGAAATGGTGTGGCTGCTGCCGTCAAAAACTCCTGTAAAAGCAGTTGTACCATTGCCGATGATATTAAACTGGGTTCCGGTGTACTCGCCGAGGTCGATATCGGCCATCAGCTTAAAGCATTTGTCCCAGTCTTCCGGAGTCGCTCCTATTGCCTGCATCTGTTCGGGTGTCCGGATTTGATACGGGTCGTTCGGCTCGCCCGTGCCTCCGTCATATTTTATCTGAAGGGCTTGAATCTCATCGACGCTCAGCGCCCTGTCGTAAATTCGGACATCATCCATCAATCCCTTGAAATACTTGTTCGCACCTATGGCTACGGTCCAGGCCCCCAACTGCACATTAACATCATCGGAGGTATCTATGGCACCGGCAGCGGAGAAGCTGAAATCTTCCAGCCGCCCATCCACGTACAACTTGACCTCAGTGACATCCGGCGCCCCGTCGTCTTCCAGAACCGCCGCCACGTGATGCCACTTGTTGTCTCGCAGGTCTGTTTCGCCAATGATAATACCCCCCATGACCGCCAGCGACAGTGCGCCACGGTTGCCCGATGTCAAAAAACTCACCATAAGGGACCATGCTTTCGGTGTCTCCTGCCTGCCCCAGGAAATGATGTTGCCGGAGTCGGCTGTTTTGACCCATGCCGCTACCGTACGCGAGTGTCCTCCGCTTATTCCCTTATAATTTTCCATCCATACAAAATCATCGAACCCATCAAATTCCAGCGCCCCATCGATTATGCCTTCTGTCCATTGGGAATCGTCGGGATGGCCAAACAGCCAGCCGTTATACCCCCCAACCGAATCGCCGACTTGGTTACCGCTGGTCTCATCCAGCTTCCAGTGCGCCACTAACCCTTCGTCCTGGCCGTAGACCGGATAAACGCACCCCATAAGCATCGTAAGAATAATTAGCCCCACGCAAATATTACTTCTCATCTTAGCAGCTCCTCCAAATTCTTTTCGCCGATATTCCCATTCAAACCTGCTCGACCACCCTGCTGCGTTGTGATAGTCATAAGTCTCCGCAGCCCGGACATTAACTCCGGAATGGTCATCATAGTATTATAACACCTTTTTGGTGAGCGTCAAGACAAAAACGGTGTTATTTTTGCCCTCCGTATAGAGCAAAAAGGTGTTTGACGTACGCCGGCTGTGAGTTTAGAATCAGTCGAAATATTGCCGTAAACAGCGGCCTGACATGCGTTAATTAGGAGAGTGAAATATGGCTTATGCGATTGGGCTGGATTTCGGAACCAACTCCGTAAGGTGCTTGATAGTGGACGTTACCAACGGCGGCGAGTTAGGGACAGCGGTATATGGCTACGAGACCGGCCACGAAGGGATTATTCTCGACTCGTCCGACCACAATCTGGCGAGGCAGAACCCGGCTGACTACATAAAGGGCCTGGAAGTCAGCATCAAAAAGGCAATTTCCGAGGCGAAAAAGGCTAATGAGGACTTCGACGCAAGCCGGATTATCGGCATCGGCATCGACACAACAGGCTCAACGCCTATCCCGGTGGACAAGGACGGCACGCCACTCGGTATGCTGGACGAATTCAAGGATAATCCAAATGCGCAGGCCTGGCTGTGGAAAGACCACACCGGTTATGCCGAGGCGGCCGAAATCACCGAACTGGCGGCAAAAGAGCACCCGGAGTATCTGGCCAAGTGCGGCGGAACGTATTCATCCGAATGGTTCTTCAGTAAGATTCTGCACTGTCTGCGAACCGACCCGAAGGTTTTCGACGCGGCCTATAGCTGGGTCGAATGTGCCGATTTCGTCCCCGCGGTTCTGACCGGCATTACTGCGCCGGAGGCCATCAAGCGAAGCCGATGTGCCTCCGGCCATAAGGCAATGTTTGCCAATGACTGGGGAGGCCTGCCCGCAAAAGAGTTCCTGGCAAAGCTCGACCCAAAACTCGGCGAACTTCGGGACAGGCTCTACGACAAGACCGACACCATCGATGTAGCAGCGGGCAAGCTTACCCAACAATTGGCGGAGAAACTTGCTCTGCCGGCAGGTATTCCCGTAGCGGTGGGTGCCTTTGACGCCCACTTAGGTGGTGTTGGTTCCGGCATTGCGCCGGGCAAGCTGGTCAAGATAATCGGGACAAGTACCTGTGATATGATTGTGTCCGAGCCTGGACAGCAGCTGCCCGATGTCCCCGGTATCTGCGGTATAGTCGATGGCTCGATTCTGCCGGGTGTATACGGACTCGAAGCGGGCCAGTCGGCGGTGGGCGACATTTTCAACTGGTTTGTTAATTACATCGAGCCCGGCGGAAAATCGCAAGGCTCGCATGAAGCGCTGACCGACAAGGCCGCAAAGCTCAAGCCCGGCCAGTCCGGACTGCTGGCACTGGACTGGAATAACGGCAACAGAACCATACTTGTCGACCAGAGGCTGACCGGGCTGCTTATAGGCCAGACGCTGCATACTAAGCCGGAAGAGATTTACCGGGCGCTGATTGAGGCAACCGCCTTCGGCGCTCTTACCATCATCAACAGGGTCGAGGAGTACGGCGTTAAGGTAACGGAAGTAATAAACTGCGGCGGAATTGCCGAGAAGAATCCTTTGATTATGCAGATTTATGCTGATGTGACCGGCAGAGAGATGAAGATATCGCGCTCGGCGCAGAGCTGCGCTTTAGGTGCGGCGATAGCCGGCGCGGTTGTGGCCGGCAAAAAGACCGGCGGCTATGATAACTGTCCTGATGCTCAGGCAGCTATGTGCGGAGTAAAAGAAACAACTTTTGAGCCAATCACTGAAAACCACAAGGTTTACCGGCAGCTTTATGCTCTCTACAAGCAACTGCATGATGCCTTCGGCCTTGAGAGCTTTTCGGGGAAAATGGCGAACGTGATGAAGGAGCTGCTGGATATAAAGGATAAAGCAAACGTTTGAGGGCTTTTAGAAGACTGTAAAACCACAATGTATGGAGAACTTGCCAGAGCAGTTTGCCGGGCCAATATTGAGCTTGCCGCTCAAAAGCTGGTGATTTGCAGTTGGGGCAATGTCAGCGGGATAGACCGCCAGGCTGGTGTGGTCGCTATCAAGCCCAGCGGTGTCGCCTACGATGAGCTTACGCCCGACAAAATGGTAATGCTCGATTTAGACGGTAATATTATTGAAGGCGAGCTGCGGCCATCGTCGGATACACCTACCCATCTTGAGCTTTACAGGAGTTTCGAGGCGATTGGCGGCATATGCCATACCCACTCGCCAGGAGCGACTATGTGGGCACAGGCCTGCCGAGAAATCCCATGCTTTGGCACTACTCACGCTGATTACTTCTACGGCCCGATACCTGTAACCGAAACAATGACGAAAGAACAGGTAGAAAGCGATTATGAGCTGAACACCGGCAGGGTGATTGTTCAGCGATTTATTGGTATGGACCCGATGCAGATGCCGGCGGTTCTGGTTGCCAACCACGGGCCTTTTACCTGGGGCGCGACCGCGAAAGATGCGGTCAAAAGCGCCGTTGTGCTCGAGAGCATTGCGGAGATGGCGTTAGGCACTATAACGATAAATCCGAACCAGAATGGAATCTCGCAGGTGCTTCTGGATAAGCACTATCTGCGTAAGCACGGCAAGGACGCCTATTACGGCCAAAAAAAGGAGTAACAAAAAATGAAGAAAATCACATTTGGAGTAATTGTTGGAAATCGAGGATTTTTCCCCGATGTATTAGCTAAACAGGGACGAAAAAGCATACTCGATGTCCTCAAGAAAAACGGCTACAAGCCAGTGGTGCTGTCAACGCAGGATACAAAGTACGGCGCCGTTGAGACCTTCGATGACGCGAAAAAGTGTGCCGCTTTGTTTGCAGGCAGGGCGTCTGATATAGACGGGATAATAGTGACGCTGCCGAACTTCGGCGACGAAAAGGGTGTAGCCGAGACTGTCAAACGCTGCCGACTTGATGTGCCGATCCTGATACACGCCGAGCCGGACGTTCCCGACAGGATGACGATAGCCGACAGAAGAGATGCGTTTTGCGGCAAGATAAGCGTCTGCAATAATCTCAGACAGGCTGGTATTCCGTACACACTGACAGCTTCACATACCGTCAAAGTTGCCTCAGCCGAGTTCAAAAAAGACCTCGACGATTTCGCCTCGGTCTGTAGAATCATCAAGGGCCTCAAAAACGCAAGGTTCGGTGCCATTGGTGCGCGAACCGGCGCGTTTAACACCGTGCGATACAGCGAAAAAATCCTTGAGCTTTCCGGCATAGCGGTAGAAACGATAGATTTGTCGGAAATTCTTGGGCGGGCTGCACTGCTGAGTGATAATGACAGAACCGTTAAAAACAAGCTCAATGCAATCAAGAGATATGTCCCGACCGAGGCGGTTCCCGATAATTTGCTTGTGCGGATGGCCAAATTCGGGCGTGTGGTTGACCGCTGGGTTAAGGAGAACGAAATTGACGGCACGGCCATTCAGTGCTGGACGAGCCTTGAGGAATTTTTCGGAATAGCGCCGTGTACGCTGATGAGTATGATGAGCGAGAATCTTTTGCCGAGTGCCTGCGAGGTTGACATTACAGGCCTGTTGGGTATGTATATTCTGCAGTTAGCCGGCGGCGGACCGAGCGCAATTCTGGACTGGAACAATAACTACGGCGATGACCCGAACAAGTGCGTCCTGTTTCACTGCAGCAACATACCCAGGTCGTTCCTAAAGGCCCCGAGGATGGATTACCAGGAGATAATAGCCGGCACCGTGGGCAAGGAGAACACTTACGGCACGATTGTCGGCAGGATAGCGGCAGGTGAGGCGACCTTCTGCAGAGCATCTACCGACGATACCGACGGTATCATTACCGTTTATGTGGGCGAAGGTGAGTTCACAAATGATAAACTTAAGAGTTTCGGCGGATACGGCGTAATGAAAATCCCCAACCTGCAGAGCCTTTGCCAGTATATCTGCAGAATGGGCTTCGAGCATCACGTTGCGGCCAATCGTTCTCGAAAGGCCGACGCGGTTGCCGAAGCGCTGGATACTTATATGGGCTGGGAAGTCTATCGACACAGATAAGATTCGCTCCTGCAAAAGAGTCAAATCGACTGATTTAATTCTTTGGTGCGGACTAATCTGTTCTCTTCAACGACCGTCACGTGCTGCATTTTTTTGTGTGGTCAGTCCTTGGTTGCGCAAATGCCTGGAAAGACCCGGAAGTTATGTTATGTTATTGTCCGAGCGGCACTTATGTTAGTGCTTAAACCAAAAAGCTGCCGGCTTGAGTTTGCAAATTTTGCGCGAAAAATGAATTTTTCTTTTGAAAATCAGGCGGTTTTTGGTAAGCTTATTTGTAGAAAGCGGAGAAAATGTGATAAGGAGGTTGTAAAATGTGCAAACGGAAAGGCTTTACGTTAATTGAGCTTTTGGTGGTAATTGCCATCATTGCCCTGTTGATATCGATATTGATGCCCGCGCTGGCACACGTGAGAAAACAGGCAAAGGACGTCGTCTGTCGGGGCAATCTGGGTCAATGGGGCCTTGTCTTTATGATGTACGCGGATGACTACGATGGCCGTACGGTTACCGGCTGGATGCAGGACTTGTATCCGTATTATAAGGAGATGGAGCTATTGCTATGCCCGTCGGCCACGAAAAAAGGCACCTATCCGGGCAACAACACGGGGGAATTCATAGGTGGCAAGTTTGAGGCATGGTTCGCTCTGGATGTGCAGTTCCCGGACGGGACCGTGAAAAATGTTCTCGCCAGCTATGGCTTCAATATGCACGGTGGCGCCCCAGAGTGGGATAGGACCACTGAGGAAACAAGCTGGCCACGTGTCGATGCTAAAGGTGCAAGTCGTGGGCCGGTCCTCTTAGATAGCGCCGCCGGTGGTGGGGTTGCACATCACGCGGACGAACCCCCTGACTATGATGGTCAGCCTTACTCTGGGTACGGCCCTGACCCGACAGGCCCCAAAAACGAAAATGAAAGCAGAAATTTCTGTATTAACCGGCACCACGAGGCCATCAACGTCGTTTTCCTGGATTCCCACGCCAGAAAAGTGGGCCTTAAAGAGTTGTGGGAGCTTAGTTTTAAGCGCACCAAGTGGTTTACGAATCCGTCCGGCTTTCCGAGCGCATTTCCGCCGTGGCAGTTTGATGACCCCAAGCACTGGATGTATACCTTTAGAAACTACAGGTGAAAGAATACCTGCTGCTCAGAATGGGCTGGCTTTAGTTGCTGGGGCTGCCTTTGCTATTGTTCACAGCGAGCCTGACTCTTTACAGAAGACATTCTTGCTGGGATAATAGGTGGCTTGGCAATATGAAAGCCTATAATCACAAACCAGCAGGATTTACGTTAATCGAGCTTTTGGTGGTAATTGCCATCATTGCGCTGTTGGTATCCATACTGATGCCGGCGCTGACGCACGTCAGGAAACAGGCAAAGGACATTGCCTGTCGGTCGAACCTCCGCCAGTGGGGTATTGTCTTCACTATGTATGCCGAGGATTATGACGGGCGCTTGCCCGCCATCGTAGAGACCAGAGTGACTCGCAGCGGGCAAGGATATCACTCCGGCTGGGCGGAGAGGCTTTTACCCTACTACAAGGAACCCGACCTGCTGGTTTGCCCGATGGCCACAAAGGTCATTCCCGTTAACGAGGACGCGATCGCAAAGGCCGATGTAAAGTTTAGTGCCGGGAGATGCCGGATTTGGAGACCTGCTGATTGGGAGCCATCGGACCCGGACAGTACCAGCCGTTGGGCACCCATCAGCTACGGTCTGAATTGCCATATTGGTGAGCCTCGATTCAATGAATGTGAGCGCGATACAAGCACGCTGACCACTTCTGTTAAGAAAGCGAACAGAATACCTGTACTTTTGGATGGCGGTTGCGGCGTGGCGCTTCACTGGGATGAACCTCCGGAATTCGACGGTCAGACCTATTTCTCCAGCCCGATGGACAAAAATGAAATTAGAAGTTTCGTTGTTAACCGGCACCACGAGGCTATAAACGCTGTTTTTGTTGATGCCCACGCCAGAAAGGTCGGCCTTAAAGAGATTTGGGAGCTTAATTTCATGCGCACCAAGTGGTTTATGAATCGGAATGGCTTTCCCGACCCATATCCGCCGTGGCAGTTTAGAGGAGACCCAAAACATTGGATGTACCCCTTTAGAAACTACCGCTGAAGACTTTACTGTGTAGAACAGATAAGTTTCAGAACAGCCTCCTGCGTCCTGGCGTCCTGGCCGACTGTCCGGCAATAAAAAAAAACTTTGCAACCAAGCGCCTCTTTTGGTAAAATGAGCTGAGAAACAGTATGGAACAATATCATCATAAATCCAGAGGGTTCACGTTAATTGAGCTTTTGGTGGTAATTGCCATCATTGCGCTTTTGATATCCATATTGATGCCAGCCTTGACACACGTAAGAAAACAGGCAAAGGACATCGTTTGCCGGTCGAACCTGCGCCAATGGGGCCTTTGCTTCATGATGTATGCCGACGATAACAACAGGCGTCTGGGGCACGAGTTTATAGATGACTTATACCTGTATCACAAGAACATGGAGATGTTTCTCTGCCCGTCTGCGACGGCGAAAGGCACACATCCGGCGAACGACCCGGGACGGTTCAAGGGCGGCAGGTTTAAGGCCTGGTTTATTCCGGACTGGGAGTTTCCCGACTGGGTCTTTCCCGACGGGGAGAGTAGAGTTATTCTGGGCAGCTATGGAGACAACGGCCACGTTGGAGGCAGCGGTTGTAATACGACCACTAAAGAGACAGACTGGCGTAATGCGGATGTGAAAGGTGCAAGTCGCGCGCCGATACTTTTGGATAGCGCCTGGCGTAATGCAGTACCTCACCACTGGGATGTCCCACCTGAATATGAGGACCAGAT
>JAUWIU010000024.1 GCA_030608075.1 Phycisphaerae bacterium | reverse complement strand
GCTGTAGGCCTTAACACCATGGTATATCAGCAGCCAGCCCTGTTCCGTAAGAATTGGCGGAGGCCCTGCGCCGACTTTAGCACCGTCCCAGGCAGCACCGCCAAGCTCAGGCAACACACAGTGTGGCTCACCCCAATGCACCAGGTCAGGTGAATAGGCCGACCAGATGTGTTCAATGCCACCAGCATCCGGGCGGTGGAGTACTGCCCACCGACCACCAAATTTTTGTGGGAATAGCACCGCATCTTTGTTATTCGGAGAAAAGAGCAGTCCAATTCGCTTAGCCCGAACAAGGTCTTCAGTACAGGCCAACGCCACGGCGGCGCCATTGGGCGAGTAGGCAGTATAGGTGATATACCAGCGTTCTTCTTCTGATAGGTATACGATTCGTGCATCTTCGCAGCCCCACTGTTCGTACCGGCAGTCTTGCTCACCGTAGCGAAGTATCGGCTCTGACTCAAATCTCCAATCTGTTACCCCGTTCTTGCTACGTGCAACATAGATATTCGAGTGCCCGGTATGGTCCTCAACGCGCAGCAGCAGCACAACCTCATCCCCCTGTTCGGAAGCACCGGGATTTAGTACCGCTGCCGCCGGAAAAGGTAAATCCAAAGGCGAAATGATAGGGTTATGTTGTGATCGCTTGAAAAATCTTGTCTGTCGAGTAGACATAATATGATTCCTTCATTTAGGTTTAATTTGTTATTCTCTGTTTCTCTTGCCTTTCGGTATCAAGAGCAGAACATAATTGCTGATTTTAACCGGCAATTGTCGGATGTAAAGGGCTAATTGGTTAAGCAAGGTTTACGAAGCGATTCAACGGGGGAAATGTGCTGGTTTATAAAACAGTATTAAAACTGACACCTTTAATGGAAATTCTAGAGAAAATCCGAACCAATTCAACGTGAAAAGAGCAAGAAAAAAGATAGCATTAACAACCCCAAAGCTACTTTGCCTTGCGTTTTTTTCGTAAAGCCAAAATCCCAAACCAAGCACTAAAATTGTGAATGATTCGGATATAATCGTATCGTTGAAATGATTATTATTTTTCAAGGGCCTTGCATAACCATTTCACGGCAGGTTTAGGATTCAATGTTGATTGCGGTATTCGCCAACCTGTTAACCAGCCAGCCCTTCCTTGAAAATTATCTCGATGTTTCACTTCAAAACCAAGTTTCTTTAATTTTGTTGTAAAGTTACGACTTATACATAAGTCGATGATAAGGTTTTTCTTTTGAACGTATATGTAGGCTTTGTCTTTGCGGTTTCCTACACGATAGCCAAAGTACAAACCAGCTTGATTAAACTTTTCACCCAAGTCTGGTACTTTCTCCAGAAGCGATTTCCGTATAAGGCTGAGCAAATCAGTTGAATAATTTTTCAGTTGAGTCTTCCATATCTTGTCAGCAAGCAAGCCTATGTCAGTTTGAATTATCTCATTACCTGTCCACGTTTGTTTACGAGTTATATGCTGTACCATTTCGCACTCCTTCAAAAAGGATTTATTGTTTCTTTCTCAACATTAGCGTACCTAACCCAAGTAAAAAGAGCGTGGCTGGTTCTGGCACGTAGGTTAAACCATAAAGACCTTTGCTATTTGTGGAAACAAAATCGTAAGAACCGTCGAGAGGACTTATTTTAGCTAAGTATCCTGAACCATCCATTCCGTAAAGAAAACCATCATCGCTATTATACGCTAAGCCGCAAAGACTTTTACTTTGCGTAGAAACAAACTCATAACCACCATCAAACGGACTAATTTTAGCCAAGTAACCTGACCCATCCATTCCATATAGATACCCATTGTCACTGTTGTATGCTAAACCGTAAAGACCTTTGCTGTTTGTAGAAACAAACTCGTAAGAACCATCGAGAGGGCTTATTTTGGCTAAGTATCCTGAGCCATCCATTCCGTAAAGAAAACCATCATCGCTATTATACGCCAGACCGTAAAGACCTTTACTTTGTGTGGAAACAAACTCATAACTGCCGTCAAATAGACTAATTTTAGCTAAGTAACCTGACCCATCCATTCCGTACAAGTACCCATCTTGATTATTGTAGGCTAAACCGTATGCGCTTTTGGAATCGGTCGAGATAATGTCGTAAGATCCATCAACAGGACTGATACGGCATAGATACCCCGAACCATCAATCCCATAAAGGTATCCAGCAAAAGCTGGTTTTGAGTAATATGGAAAAGCTACGAACGAAATAAAAATTACCAACAACAAGATTTTTTTCATCACTCTACCTCCTCAAGAAATTGTTATTAAGACCAAACCACCGACACAAACATCTAAAGTTCTGTCCCATAATAACATACAAAGACCGTTAAAACAAGCAAAATCTGCCTGTTTGTCAATTTTCCGAGCCTAACGGAATATCCGAGTTTTTACAGCACTACAGCGACGGTGTTAGACGGGATACTTTCGCCACCTACATTGACGGCTTTTGCTCGATATTCCAATTGTGGGCCGCGCGGCTGGTCGAATAAAGCCAGCCAATAGTCTTATAAAGTAAACAGTCTTAGCGGAAAAGTCAACTGATTTTGTTGATAATCGGGTTCGTGTTTATCGGTGCAAAGAGGGTAAAGGGTTCAGGGTATGTGGTATTTCGGAGGGGGGAAGTGGCTGGAGAGGTTGCGTTTTTAAGGGAAGTTTGGTATTACAGGGCAGTAAATGTGGTGGAACGAAGTGAAAATGAAGTTATGTGGGAAATGTCGGGCGATAACAGTTGTGGAAAGGAGATAAGGATGGATATTAGAAAGAGAATCTCGCGCAGAAGTTTCATGAAGCGTTCCGTAGGGGCTACCGTCAGCGCTGCGACAGGACTGAGTCTGTGGGGGACACGTTCGACCTGGGCCGGTGCCAATAACAGAGTTCGAGTGGCGGTGGGGGGGGTGCACGGGCATGGCTTCGGCAGCCATATCAAAAGTTATCCGCGTTTGCCGGATGTGGAGGTAGCGGCCATCTGCGACGTCGATGAAAATCTGTTCGGTGAGAGGTTGAAATGGTTTGAGGAAAATAATAAGCCCATCCCGAAGACGTATGTTGACATTCGAAAACTGCTGGAGGACAAAAATATCGACGCGATAAGCGTTGCGACGCCCAACCATTGGCATTCTCTGGCAGGGGTCTGGGCGTGTCAGGCGGGCAAGCACGCCCACATCGAAAAACCCCTCACGCACAATATCTTCGAAGGGCAAAAGCTCATCGAGGCAGCCCGAAAATATAAACGAATCGTCCATCACGGCACCGAGAGTCGAAGTTCGGAAGCGTACCAGCAAGCGGTAGAATTTATGCGCAAAGGCGGGTTAGGCGAAGTCTATATGGCCAAAGGAACTTGTTATAAATGGCGAAAAACGATAAAACGTACGCCGGATGAGCCTGTTCCTGCGGGGGTGGATTATAATCTGTGGTTAGGCCCGGCGCCGAAGCGGGCATTTTCGCGCAATCGCTTTCACTACAACTGGCATTGGCACTGGGACTATGGTAACGGCGACATCGGCAACCAGGGCAGCCATGAGATGGACAAAGCGCGCTGGGGCCTTGGCGTCACGCTGCCGACTAAAGTCATGTCCATGGGCGGGCACGTTATGTTTGATGACGACCAGGAAACAGCAAACGTGCAAATAGCCGTCTTTGAATTTCCCAATCCAAAAGGTGGCGGCGACAAAAAGAAAATCCTGCAGTTTGAAGTACGCCACTGGATAACCAATTATGAAGTCGGCTTTGGGAGCGCTGCTCACAATAATATCGGAAATATCTTCTACGGCTCGGAGGGCTATATGGTTATGTACAGAGGTCAGTGGAAGACCTACATGGGGAGAAAGCGTGAACCCGGCCCGCACGGAGAAGATGATAAAGATGCCCAGATGCTGCATTATCAGAACTTTATTGATGCGATTCGTGCAAATGACGCATCCATACTCAGAGGCGGTGTGGAAGACGGGCATTTTAGCTGCGCATTGGTCCACCTTGCGAACACGTCGTACCGGCTCGGACGCAGCCTAAACTTCGACCCACAAAAGCAAAGATGTATCAATGACGACGATGCGAACAAAATGCTCACAGGGAGTTATCGAAAGCCGTTTGTGGTTCCGGAAAAGGTGTAATGGTCTGTAGGAAAAAAGGAAGCTGGAAGGTAGAGATTGGAGCTTAGATGATAAAGGACAAAGGACATACGAGCGGCGTGGGTCGGCTTGATTTTTTCAAGGAAAAAGTCAACTTGTCACGCTTAAAATCGACACGACGTGAGTTTATGAAGGCCGCGGGCGTTGGTATAGCTACGTTAGCGCTGCCGGGATGTGTAGATGACGCTGGGTTGCTTGGGGGTGATGAACCGAGGGAAAGACCCAACATTGTGTTTATCTTCAGCGATGACCACGCGTTTCAAGCTATCAGTGCCTACGGTGGACGGCTGGCCAAGGCGGCGCCGACGCCAAATATCGACCGCATCGGTAAGGAAGGAATTATTTTTACGAGATGCTGCGTCACAAACTCAATCTGTGCGCCGTCACGGGCAGTCATTCTAACCGGAAAACACAGCCATATAAACGGTGTAATTACCAATAGGAAGCGATTTGACGGCTCTCAACAAACATTTCCGAAATTGCTGCAGAGGGCAGGTTACGAGACAGCGGTCATTGGCAAATGGCATCTTAAGAGCACACCAACGGGGTTTGATTATTATCAAGTGCTGCCCGGCCAAGGGCATTATTATAACCCTGTAATGGTCAAGGGCGGTGAAAAGACCAAATACACCGGTTATGTTACCGACATTATAACCGACCTCGGCCTCGACTGGCTCAAGAACAAACGAAATAAAAATAAACCTTTCATGCTGATGCTGCAGCATAAGGCTCCTCACCGTGAATGGGAGCCGAACCTGAAACATTTGAAGCTGTTTGACGATGTGACAATACCGGAGCCTGACAACCTCTTCGACAACTATGAAGGTCGTGGAAGCGCAGCACACAACCAGGATATGACCATCGAAAAAACGATGGGGCTGCGCGACCTTAAGCTAAGAGCACCAAAGACCCTTAATTCCGAGCAGCGTAAAATCTGGGACGCCGTGTACAATCCAAAGAACATGGCTTTTGAGAAAGCCAACCTGAAGGGCGATGAGCTTGTTCGCTGGAAATATCGAAGATACATGAAAGATTATCTGCGCTGTATCGTTTCGGTAGATGAGAATGTCGGCCGGGTGTTGAAATATCTTGACGAATCGGGATTAGCAAGAGAAACGGTAGTTATATACAGTTCCGACCAGGGTTTCTTCCTCGGCGAACATGGCTGGTTCGATAAGCGGTTCATGTATAAAGAATCATTTCGAACGCCGCTGCTGGTCCGTTGGCCGGGTGTAATAAAACCGGGGAGGGTCAACGAAGAATTGGTGCAGAATCTGGACTTTGCGGAGACATTTCTGGATATTGCCGGCATAAAACAGCCATCGGACATGCAAGGCTTAAGCCTGAAAGGGCTTATGGAAGGCAGAAGAGATATTACCTGGCGAAAAAGTCTTTACTACCATTACTACGAGTTTCCCGGTGCGCACAGCGTTCAGCGCCATGAAGGCGTAGCGACAAAACGCTATAAGCTGATTCATTTTTATGACATCGATGAGTGGGAGTTATACGATTTAGAAAAAGACCACGATGAAATGAAGAGCCGGTACGCAAATCCAGAGTATGCAGGCGTGGTCGGCAGGCTGAAAAAGGAGCTATCACGTTTGCGGGGTGTTTACAAAGTACCGAGGACCGAGGACAGAGGACAGAGAACAGATGACAGAAGACAGAGGACAGAGGACAACTTTTGACTGGCTAACCAATACAAAGGATAAGTAATCCCGGATTTGGCAAGTAAACCCGTGCAAAAAAACTGAAATTTGTTAGTATAGAGCTTATAGAAGGCGTTTGATTAAGTTATCGTTACACCATAGCCACAGAGGGCACAGAGATCGCAGAGGTTTTTGTTTTGCCACAAAGCCACTAAGGCACGAAGTAAATGTTGCGATTTTTGACAGAGAGGGTATAATTACAGACGGGCAGCGGGGCTGGCAACTGGGCGGAGAGTTAATTGATTATTGGTATTCCGCCGAAGGCGAACCCAGGAATGCCGTTATGGTGGTGCTGGGTATCTTCGGGAACGAAAGAATGAAGATTATCAAGGTAACGATATGAGCGAACGCATCCCTGTCAATCCTGAGGTACTTCGCTGGGCCAGAGAAACCGCTGGTTTTGATATAGATGACGTTGTCGAAAAGATTAAGCGAAAACGGGTAACACCTGCAACCATCAAATCCTGGGAGAAAGGTACGGCAAGTCCGACATATGCCCAACTGGAACGGCTTGCTTATGAGATCTATAAGCGGCCATTAGCATTATTCTTTTTTCCAAAGCCTCCCCAGGAAGAAACCCCCAAACAATCATTTCGTACTTTACCTGAATCTGAAATTTCACTGATGGAACCAAGATTGCGTTATTTGATTAGGCAGGCGAGAGTAATGCAAATAAATCTCGCTGAACTGAACGATGGTGTAAATCCGGCAAAACATCAAATATTACATGATTTAAGTTTTAAGCCGAATGCTTCTGTTGCTGAAATGACAGCCAAGGTCAGGAAATACCTTGGTGTTAATCTTGTTACGCAAAAAGCCTGGAAACAACCAGATGATGCATTCAAGGCATGGAGGAATACCTTTGAAGACAACGGTGTTTTTGTTTTTAAGGAGACTTTCAACCAGAGAATAGGTAAAGGGTCGATGGAGAGCCCTTTTTCAGGATTCTGTCTATATGATAAAAAATTCCCAATTATTTATGTAAATAATAGCAAATCAGATACTCGCCAGATTTTTACCCTGTTTCATGAACTCTGCCACCTTTTACTGGGAACGGGCGGTGTGGATACGAGATTGGATGATTATATTCATCTATTGAAAGGAGATGCGCGAAAAACCGAGATACTTTGCAATCGATTTGCGGGGTCTTTCCTTGTTCCTGATGCTGATTTTAATAAGAGAATCGCAGGGATCTCTATTAACGAAACGTCGATTCAGAAATTGGCAAAGCGATATCACGTTAGCCGTGAAGTGATATTACGCAAGTTTCTTGACAGGGATTTAATCGAGCAATCATATTATGAAAGACACGTCAAACAGTGGGCAAGCACTGTGACGTCAAAAAGTGGCTCCGGGGGAAATTATTATTTAACAAAAGGTTCGTATCTGGGTGAGAATTATATCGATCTGGCTTTCAGTCGCTATCTACAGAAGAAAATCTCTGTTGAGCAACTGGCTAATTATCTGAGAGTGAAAGTCAAGTATGTTGCCGGAATGGAATTACAGTTGTTCAGGAGAGGGGGAACTGTATAATTTATGTATTTGACAGTGATACGCTGATCAATATTTTCAATCACTATTACTTAGAACGATTTCCTTCCTTTTGGGATAATTTTGATGACCTGATTTCAAAACAGACTATTATTTCTGTACAAGAGGTCAGAAGGGAGTTAGAGAGAAGGGGAGATAGATTGTCGGATTGGGCAATGAGTCATAGTGAGTTGTTTTTGAAACCGAATGCTGAGGAATTGGGTTTTATTACAGAAATTTTCAAGATTAGACACTTCCGTATTCTAATCCAGAAGAAACAACAATATATTGAGGGACCTGCTGCGGATCCATTTATTATCGCAAAAGCAAAAGTTATTAATGGTTGTGTTGTAACTCAAGAAAAAGAGACAGAAAACGCAGCACAAATCCCAAATGTCTGCAAGCATTTTGAGATACCCTGCGTTAACCTTGAACGTTTTATGGAAAAAGAAAACTGGACATTTTAGGAAAAGATAGATATTGCACTACATCCCGATTCCCTCTCAAAATCAGTTGACTTTGCATAGTTGGTGGTTCGTAGTTCGTTGTTCTTAGATATAGAATCTGCGTCCCTTCGACAAAGTTTACCCTGAGTGTAGCCGTTCGGGTTCAGGACAAGCCTCATCGAAAAAGTCAACTGATTTCGTGGACAATCAGGTTCGGCTCCAACTGTTTGCTATGGCGTATAATATGGGTAATTTCCTGAAACGATTGGCGTTGCCCAACCAAATCAAAGATTGGTCACTGCGGAGCAGTGGGTCAAAGAGGGCTGGGCAGTGAAGCAATTAGGCGAATAGAAGGGAGGAAAAGCGCAGACGGTCAGGCTTTTTTACGGCACGTTCAGAATATATACGGAATAGATTAGTAATTATGGCTACTGCGCAAAGGCATTTCAGAACTTACTGTTATCTTGCAGCTTATCTTTCCAGTGCAGCAGTTCGGTGCGCAGGCGCTTGAGGTGTGGTGCGTGTTTGCGGCTGTCAGCAAGATTGTGAAGCTCTAATGGGTCGTTTCGGAGGTCGAAAAGCTGTGTGGTTCTTTGGCTGTTAACAACATACTCGATGAGCTTGTAGCGCTTGTCACGGACGGCTCGCTGAATATCCCTGTAGGCGAAAAAGAGGTTTTGTCGCGGCTTTTTCTTCGAGCCGTGCAATGCCGGCACGAGACTGCGGCCCTCGACGGAATGGGGAATTGGCAGGTCAGCCAGGTCGCACAGGGTGGGAAAGACATCCAAAAGATAGCAAAAAGCGTGGCATTTTTTGTCTTTGCCGATGCCCGGGCCGGACATAATGAGCGGAACCCGGACGCTGTGCTCGTAAAGGTTCTGCTTTCCCATCAGGCCGTGCCGACCAAGGGCCAGGCCGTTGTCGCCAGCGAAGATAACAATAGTGTTTTCGGCGCGGCCCGTTTCTTCGAGCGCATCCAGGACGCGACCAATCTGCGCATCGAGGTGCGTAATCATCGCGTAATAATCGGCAATGTGTCGGCGGATGATGTCAGGTGTTCGCGGCCAGGGAGCTAATTTTTCATCGCGAATTTTCATCTCGCCGTTATCGAACGGATGTTCCGCCATAAAATTCTTTGGCAGCGGGATTTTCGCGGGGTCATACATATCCTGGTATTGCTGCGGGGCCATTCTCGGGTCGTGGGGGGCGGTGTAGGAGACATATACGAAGAAAGGCTTATCCTGCTTGTAGCTGTGCAGAAAGTCCATGGCGGCATCGGTGAAAAGCTCGGTCGAAAAATTCCTGCCTATGTATCGGCTCTTCTTAGGGTATTTACCCGTTGGGTCAAAATCATATACAGGTACCTTGAGGTGGTCTGACATTCCGCCGAAGAAAATCTTGCCGCCCGTGCAAAATCCCCTTGCAAAGACTGGGCGTTCGTTATGCTGCTTGCCTGTTGCAAAGGTTGTATAGCCGGCCTGGCGCAGCAGCTCGGGCAGGGTAACATCCTGGGGCAAAATGCTGTGGCCTTTATCGTGGAGGCGGAACAACGTCCGTCCGGTCATCAGCATCGCCCGGCTGGGCATGCAGCCCGCGCCGCTCATCGAGCCCATAATGTAGGCGTTGGTGAATGTCGTGCCCTGGTGGACAAGGCGGTCCATATTGGGCGTGATTATGTGCTTATTTCCCAGTGTGCTAATCGCATCAAACTGCTGGTCGTCGGTGAATAGAAAGAGGATATTGGGTCGTTTTTGCGGGGTCCTGGTTATCGGCGGGATATTTTCGCAGCCTGGCAAGACGGATAGTGCCGCTGCCGAGGCCGCGCCAAGGCCGATGGTTTTTAGAAATTTTCTTCGAGTTTGGCTTTGCATGGTTTTTGTCCTTAATTTCCTGCAGCAGAGGTTTTGACCGCTTCAAGCAGTATAATCGGCGGCTGGAGATTTGAAAGAAAAAAGCTTCTTTTGCAGATTTCAATTGTTGGCTGGCGGCTTATTGACGCTGGCTCGGGCGGGGCGTAGAATGGCGTTTTTGATTGGGCGCTTTGAGGCGCGAATTAACCTTAAGGAAAGAGATAATTAAACGATGGCAATAATTAATGAGAATTTCCTGAAGCTGCAGGCGGGGTACCTGTTCCCGGAAATCGGCAGGCGCCGCCGGGACTTTGAGGCCAAAAACCCCCGTGTAAAGGTAATCAGCCTCGGCATAGGTGACGTTACCCAGCCGTTGGCGGCGGCGGTGGTGGAGGCGATGAAAAAGGCGGTGGGGGAGATGGGCCGTATAGATACTTTCAGGGGCTATGACGACGGCGGCGTGGGATACGAGTTTCTAAGAAAAGCTATAATCGAGAATGACTTTGAATCCCGCGGCGTGAGAGTCGAACCGGACGAGGTTTTCGTAAGCGACGGTGGCAAGTGCGACACGGGCAATATCCAGGAGATATTCGGCAGGGACAACATAATAGCGGTAACCGACCCTGTGTATCCGGTGTATGTCGACAGCAATGTAATGGCAGGCAGGACAGGCGCGGCCGACAAGAAGGGCCGGTACGAAAGAATCGTCTATATGCCGTGCACCGCCGAGAACGATTTCGTGCCCGAGCTGCCCAGAGAGCCTGTGGACATTATTTACCTGTGCTTTCCGAACAATCCTACGGGCGCGGTAGCGAGTAAAGAGATTTTAGCGAAGTGGGTCGATTTTGCCCGCGACAACAAGGCGATAATTTTGTTTGATGCCGCTTACGAAGCGTTTATCAGCGATGCCGACATTCCGCATTCGATTTACGAAATTGACGGCGCGAAAGAGGCGGCCATCGAGTTTCGGAGTTTCTCGAAGACGGCGGGCTTTACGGGCGTGAGATGTGCCTTTACTGTTGTCCCCAAGCAGCTCAAGGCCCATACAAAAGACGGCAGGGCGGTGGAGGTAAATCCCCTGTGGCACAGACGGCACGGCACGAAATTTACCGGCGCCTCGTACATATCGCAGGCCGGCGCGGCCGCTGTCTACACGTCAGAGGGGAAAAAGCAGTGCCGGCAGATTATCGAAATCTATATGAACAACGCGGCGCTGATTTGTGAGTCGCTCGGCAAACTCGGCTACAAAGTCTACGGCGGGGTCAATGCACCGTATGTCTGGATGAAGACGCCGGATGGCCTCGGCTCGTGGGACTTTTTTGACCGGCTTCTGCAAAAAGCAAACGTGGTCGGGACACCCGGTGCGGGGTTCGGGCCGGCGGGAGAAGGCTATTTCCGCCTTACAGCGTTTGCGAAACCGGACGACGTGAAGGAGGCTATGGAGCGATTTGCCGCTGTCTGATAATGGGCAAGCACACAACAGCATATATCGGTCTCGGCAGTAACGTTGGCGATAGAGGCGGCTATATCAATAAGGCTGTTGGAATGCTGACCGAAAGCGAACAAATCGAAGTTGTGCGTGTGAGTGACCGCATCGAGACGACGTCGCTTGGCAGAGCCGATGAGCCTCGATACATAAATGCGGTAGCGGAGATAGAAACCTTGCTGACTGCCCGTGATTTGCACGAGAGACTGGCGCACATCGAGGCGCTGCTTGGCAGAGAGCGACAGGGCAAGTGGTCGCCTCGCACCATCGACCTGGACCTTTTACTGTTCGACGGCGAGCGGATAGACAGCGCCGAGCTGACCGTGCCGCACCGGCAAATGCACCTTCGCTCGTTTGTGCTCAAGGGCCTGTGCCAGCTCAATAGCGAGGTGGTGCATCCTGTAATAGGCGAGCCGGTCAATGAACTGGCGGCAAGGCTTGGCGGAAGCGATTTTGTCCTCAACGGCGATATGCCGCAGCTTATCAGCGTAGCGGGTATTATTGGCGTCGGAAAGACCACGCTTGCAGGCGAACTATCGAAGCGTCTCGGCGGTAAACTGCTGCTGGAACCTTATGACAAAAATCCCTTTATGCCGAAGGTGTACGCAGGTGAAAAGGAGCTTGCGCTGGATTCGCAGTTATATTTTCTTACACATCGAATCCAGCAGCTAAACGGCGATGTCTTAACGCGGGGACAGATTGCTGTGAGCGACTATGTGTTTGACAAGGAGTTGATATATGCCAGGCGACTGCTCAACGCGCAGCAGCTCAGCTTATACGAGAGGATTTACCAGTCGTTTACCTCGATGGTTGTGCCGGCTGTGCTGGTCATATACCTGCAGGATTCGACGCAAAGCTGCCTTGAGCGTATCCATCGTCGCAGCCGTCCTTACGAGCAGAAAATCAGGCCGCAGTTTCTGGAAAACCTAAGCGCCGATTACGAGCGGCTCTTTGCCGACTGGAAGATAAGTCCCGTCATCCGCATCTCAATGTCGAAATTCGACTGTACCAAAAACGGCGACGTCGTGCGTCTGGCAAATCAGGTAAAACATTATGTCGCAGCCTGAGCGGCGTCTTGATATGGAAATTGCAAAAACAATAGAATCGGTGAGAAAACTTGTCAGTGCTGCCAGCAGCGCGGGGGCGAGAATCGGCCTGGTGCCGACAATGGGCGCACTTCATATCGGGCACATCTCGCTAATAGAAGAGGCGGTTAAGAAATGTGATTTTGTCGTGGTCAGCATCTTCGTCAATCCCACACAATTCGTCCCCGGCGAAGATTTCCAGAAGTATCCTCGCAGCTTCGATGCCGACCTTGAAATTTGCAGACAGAGGAGCGTTGACGTTGTTTTTGCTCCGACAGCGCGGGAGATGTACAAGGCGGAGAATCTTACGTGGGTCAATGTCGAAAAACTGACTGAGCCGCTTTGCGGCGGGTTTCGGCCTGGGCACTTTCGTGGTGTTGCTACCGTCTGCGCGAAGTTATTCAATATCGTTGGGCCGGATATCGCTTTCTTCGGGCAAAAGGATGGTCAGCAGGCGGTTGTTATCCGACGAATGGTTGCAGATTTGAATATGCCGCTGGAAATTGCTGTCTGCCCGACCGTTCGGGAAGCCGGCGGACTTGCGGTGAGCAGCAGAAATGAGTACCTGACCAAACAGCAGAGAAAAGACGCAACCATTATTTATAAATCGCTGGAAAAATGCCGGGAGATGATTGAGTCGGGCGTCAGGGACAGCAAAACAATTATCGCGGAAATGCGTAATGTACTGCGGACGGTGCCGTCAATACAGATAGAGTATGTAAGTATTGTTGAGGCGGAAACGATGGAAGCTGTCGAACACATTAGAGGACGAGTTTTAGCTGCGGTTGCCGCCAGAATTGGCTCGACCCGCTTAATCGACAACATCGTGGTGGACTGCGGCAAAGAATGATGTATAATGACGGCCAAAACGTTCGAGGTAATGAGGCTGAACTATTATGCTCGTGAAGGTACTGAAAAGCAAGCTGCATCGTGCGACGGTTACTGATGCGAAGTTACACTATCCCGGCAGTATAGCGATAGACTCAGAACTGATGGAGGCGGTTGGTCTTTTGCTATACGAGTCTGTTTTGGTTGCCGACGTGAGTAACGGCAGCAGGGTGGAGACATACGTTGTTCCCGCTGAAGCCGGGTCGGGCGAAGTTGTGATACTCGGTGCCGCTGCGCAGTTGATTAAGCCAAAAGATATTGTCATCATTTTAGGCTTTGCTTTTTGTACTCTCGAAGAAGCGCGAAAGCTTGAACCGAAAGCTGTTGCTCTGGACGAGAACAACAAAATAATAAGGAAGATTTTGTAAAGACGGGTGTAATCGGAATTCGATGAGGTGGCGATTATCCGGCTTGCCTGGGTCCAGGAAGAAGATGGATGCATCCTGAGCTTTTTGAGATACCTTTTGTAGATCTGACCGTAAAAAGTTACGGTCTGATGATGGTTATCGGATTTCTGTCGGCTGTTTATCTGATTAGATACCTCAGCCGCCATATCCTTCCGGACCCTCAGCTTATTACAAATGCCGCCCTGTACTCACTTATCGCGGGGGTAGCAGGGTCTCGGCTGTTTTACGTTGTGCACTATTTTGACCAGTTTCGGGGGCGTCTTCTTTCGGTTTTCGCTATCTGGCAGGGTGGCCTGGAGCTGTTAGGGGGCTTTCTTTTGGCCACCGCCGTTATTTTCCTTTATCTGCGGTACCATAAGCTGCCAATCCGCGTCTACCTCGACATACTGGCAATTGCTTTGCTGCTGGCACTTGCTTTCGGTAGAATCGGCTGCTTTCTGAACGGCTGCTGCTTCGGCAAGCCGACGAACGTACCGTGGGCGGTGCGCTTCCCGTACGGCTCACTTGCATATCGAAGCCAGGTTAATGCAAACCCGGAAAGGGGTCGGCTTGAGCCGCAGCTTGAGCTGCCGGCGGACTTTTTCGGGTATGTTGAAAAAGACGACTCGTGGTACTCCGGCTTAAAACCCTATGAACAGCTTACTGACAAGCAAAAGGAAATGGTGGACAAAGGGCCGTACAGGTGTCTGCCTGTTCATCCGACGGAGTTATATTCTTCTGCTAATGCGGCTGTCTGCTGTTTCTTACTATACTTGTTTTGGGGAAGGTCCAAGGGTAAGAAAGGTCAAAGCTCCGGCAGCGGTCGATTAGGAAAATTAAGCCAAATGTGCGCAAAGCCCGGCTCAACATTTGCCCTGATGTTCATACTTTACGGCGTCACGCGATTCTTCCTGGAATTTGTCCGGGACGACAATCCCATCGGATTTGCACATCTGACCATCTCCCAGAACATCTGTATCGTTATGATACTGTTCGGAATTGCGCTAATGATATTATTTGAAAAGATGCGGCCCTATGATACAGCCGTCAAGAACGCAAACCGGGCAGAAGGCCTTGGCTAATCAGCTTTTCGAGTCTGCTGCACAGTGTGTCCATCTGTTCTTTTGTGTGCTCGCTCTGAGTAGACAGTCTTAGTCTTGCGGTTCCGGCGGGCACGGTAGGGGGTCTTATGGCCGGTATGAAAAAACCCATTTCATACAGTTTCCGTGAAACCGCCAAAGCATCCTTTTCGCCGCCAATGATAACAGGGATGATGTGACTTTGGCTGTGGCCGGTATTTATGCCGAGTTGTTTAAGCTGGCTGCGGAGGTATTTTGCATTTTGCTTAAGCATCTCTCGGCGCTGCGGTTCGAGTTTCAGCATTTCAATTGCCGCAAGCGCCGCGGCGCAATTGGCGACGGTAGGTGCGGTTGTAAATATGAAGCTGCGGGCTTTATTTACGAGCGTGTCGATGACGACTTTTTTCGCTGCTGCGACGCCGCCGGCTGAGCCTAAGGCCTTACTCATTGTGGCAACGACGATGTCAACTTCTTGAAGCAGGCCGAGCTCTTCTGCCAGGCCTGCGCCGGTCTGTCCGAGGCATCCCAAGGCATGAGCCTCATCCACAATCAAGAATGCATCGTATCTGTTTTTTAGCTCGATAAGCTTTTCGAGGTCGGCGGCGTCGCCATCCATCGAGAAAATGCTCTCGGTGACAATGAACTTTCGGTTGTAATTCTTGTCGGCCAAAAGTTTCTCGACCCTGTCATAGCCGCCTCTTCGATACGTCCTGAACTTTGCCTGGCTGCTTTTCGCTGCGTCCACAATCGAGGCGTGGTCCAATTTGTCCAGCAATATAAGGTCGCCCTTACGAGGGATGGTTTTGATTACCGCGTCATTTGCCATCCAGCCCGATGGAAAGGTCAGCGAGGCCTGCTTTTGCAGCAGGTGTGAGAAACTGTGCTCCAGTTGCGTGTGAACTCTCATCGTCCCGCTCAAAAGACGCGAAGCAGCGGCACCGTGGCCGTATTTTTTTAGCGCTTCGGTGACGGCCTCGATAATCCTCGGATGGCCCGCCAGGTTAAGATAATTATTACTGCAAAAAAGTATTTTCTGGCTGCCATCAATTCGCACGGTTGTTCCCTGCGGCGAATCAATACAAACGGGCCTTCGCGAGAGACCGGCGTTTTCAAGCTCGGCGAGCTCAGATTTGAGAAAGTCAAATTCAGGCATTGCGTTTTTTACAGTTGAACATTCAGCACGGATTGACGATATTATACAGGAATGGGCCACCGGCCAATAGCGTCAAATTCCAGCAGCAAGTAATGGTTCGTAGGCGGTAGAATGGGTCTTTACGACAGAGATTACACTCGGGAGGGTTTTCGGTCTCAGTACCGTGGCGTTCCGCAGATGCGGATGGGCCTGCCCAGGGTTACGCCTGTCGTCAAATGGCTCGTGATAATCAACATATCGGTATTCGTGGTCTGCTTTTTGATAAGGCCCATTCGGAACCTGCTTTTTACCTGGTTCTCGGTGTACCCGGCCGACCTGGCGATGTGCCTGCAGTTGTGGAGGCTTGTAACGTACCAATTCCTGCACAGTGTGAACGGCTTCGGGCACATTTTTGCTAATATGCTCGTTTTATACTTTTTTGGTCCGATGCTTGAGCGACATTGGGGCAGCAAGAAATTTGCAATCTTTTACTTAGCCTGCGGGGCGGCGGGAGGCGTGTTATATCCTTTGCTTGCCTGTGCAGGCTGGCTTGATGTCGGCCCGCTGATTGGCGCTTCGGGAGCAATTTTCGGGCTGCTTGCCGCTGGCGCGATATTGTTTCCGAATTTGACGGTTTATGTAATGTTCATCGTTCCTATGCGGCTGGTGGTTCTGGCAATAATCCTTGCGGCCATCAGTGTGATGACCCTTTTTTCAGGGGTTAATGCGGGCGGCGAGGCGGCTCATTTGGCCGGGATGGCGGCAGGGGCCGCTTACGTATTGTCGCAGGGCCGGCTTAGCAAATTCAAGGTAAAGCTCGATTCCGGCACGCGGGAAAAGAAGGTCGCGGCTCCGCAGAATCTGCAAATCGAAGTGGACAGGATTCTCCAGAAGGTGCACGACCATGGCATCAACAGCCTGACGTCAAAAGAGAAAAGGACGCTGAAACAAGCGACAAAAGCCCAGCAGATGCAAAACAGCCACTAAGAACGTCCCTGGTGAACGACAAAATAACAAAAGGGCCTGAGGCCGGGTTAAAGAACAATTTGGTTGTAAGGCGGACACATGTGCCATGTGCGCAAGATGAAGGGGTAGTTATATGATTCTTCCAAGGCGGATTCGAAAGATGCTTGCGGTGTTGCGTGGAGGTGTTTCGCCGGTCGCTATCTTCCTTTCGGTATCGTTAGGCTTCTGGTTTGGAGTTATGCCGGGCTGGTCCGGGTTGCATACAGTGATAGTGATACTGATTTTTGTGCTAAATATTCATAGCGGCTTGTTTTTGCTGTCAGCGGCGGCGGGCAAGGGGCTTTGTGTAGCAGCAGCACCGGTCATGTTTCACATAGGGGTGTGGGTGCAGAATTATCTGTCGGCCTTGCTGGGTATACTATCGTCGATACCAGTGATAGGGATGACGGATTTCAGCAGGTATTCAGTAGCTGGAGGTATGGTGGTGGGCCCGGTTGTCGGTGTTATATGCGGGTTGCTTCTGGCAAGGGCAGTGATTGGTTTTCGACGGATGCTGTTGAAACTGGAAGAAGGCTCGGAGAAATTCAAGAAGTGGTATTCAAACCGCTGGGTGCGTGTTTTGGACCGTCTGCTGGTCGGAAAGCGTACGAAAGAGGCTAAGGCACTTTTTACGGGCAAGAGTAAAGTCTTCCGCAAGACAGGTGTGGTGATAGCTGGAGTGTTCTTGGCGGCATCCGTGGTGGTAACGTTGTTCGTCAAAGACGAGACGATTAAGGATTATGTTGCCGAGAGGATGACGCGTGCCAACGGGGCTGAAGTGAATCTGGAGAGCCTGAAGCTATCGGCTTTAACGGCAGATTTGTCAGTGGCGGGGATAGAGGTAACCGACAGAGAAAAGCCGGAAAACAATCAAGTGTCGATAGAAAAGGTTACTGCAGATGCAAGTTTATACAATCTGCTTTTGGGTAAAGTGGTGATGGATGATGTGGAAGTGTCAAATGTCAAATTTGGGCAAAGGCGAGCGTTACCAGGGAAGGTGGTTGAGAGCGGCAGAGAAGAAGAATCTCCTGTTTTCAAACCGAAGGATTTTGAAATTGGGGCTGAACAAATCGGCGAACTTGAGACGTATTTCAGGAACGCGAAGGGAATAAAGAAATGGGTGGAAAAGGTGCGTAAATGGCTGCCAAAAGAGGCGCAAACAGAGAAAAATGATAAAGAAGTGCCGCAGAGATACCTTGATTATCTGACGGCTCGGGCGGCTGTTCCGGCGTCACCGCGGATACTGGCAAAAAAAGTAGTGCTTGACAAATTTGAAATACCGTGGAGCCCGTTTGATAACAGCAGAGTTGTGCTGAGAAATATTAGTGATTGCGCTGAAGCGGCCGGGCTGCCGGTTGGGGTCGAAATAAAATCATACGATACGGGAGCTTCGGCGGAGATTACGTTTGACTACGGGGCCGCGGACGGCACGGAAAACATTGCGGGCACTTTTGCCGGTTTGGAGCTCAAGAGAATGTTTTCGGGTGAAACAAATCGGTTGATATTTGATGCAGGAACGGCATCAGGGCAGGTTAACGGCAGAATTACAAATGAGTTAATTGATGTTACAATAGACGTAACCGTGCGTGACATGAAGGCCAGGGCGGGAGGCGGAATCCTGGGGTTAGATTCCAAGACGACGTTGCAGGCACTTGATGTTTTGGAAGAGGTCAAGACCACCATTCGCGTGGTTGGACCTGTTAGGGAACCGCGTTTGGTGTTTGATACAGCCGGTCTACAGGATGCAATCAAAGATGCGCTGGTTAAAGCGGGGAAAAAGAGACTGACAGAGGAGATAGACAAACAAATTGGTGAGCAGTTGGAAAAGAAGCTGGGCGACAAAGTTCCGGGCGGAGCAAAAGAGGCACTGAAGAAATCCAAAGAGCTGTTAGAAGGACTGGGCGGGATACTGCGGAAAAAGAAAGATAAGTAATAAATGGGCCTGCTTTTGCAGTCTATGCAGAACTTGAACTAAAAAGACCCAAAGAAAATCGGTGGGCTGAAAGCCACCCTGCCACTGGTCGTCGTACCGCAGGTCACGAGCGACGAGCGACGAGCCACGATTCTCCAACCATGAGTTTAGTCCCACTTGAAGTTGTCGATTCTGCCCAATAGCTCCTCAAGGCGAGCGTCGACATTTTCTTGTTTGAACTGGGGGTCTTTGCACTTTTCCACTTTAGCTCTGCTTTGCCTGACTTCCTTTTCCAGCTCTTGTAACTTCGTGAGCAGGATTTCGAGCTTTATCTCTTTTCGCCTTACGATAAGGTCGTACTTCGTGTTCAGGACCTTCTGCAGCTCTGTCGTCAGGCGTTCTTTTTCTTTGTCATCGGATGCGGCCTTGATTTTCCTAAGCAGCCTTCTCTGATGCATACCGAGCTCCATATCCTCTTTGAGAACTTCAGCTAACTTGGGATTTTCCTTCGATGCCTCGAAGATTCTCCTGTATTTTTTCAGGCCGAGCATCATTTTTCGCAGACAAAGTTCCGGGTCCTTTTCTCTCATTTGCGCCAGCTTCTCAGCCTCTTGCGGATAATCTTTCTTCAGCCATTCGAGATACTCGGCGTGTCTCTCGCGCATCTCCGCGATTCTTTTTCGTCCGCTTTCGACTCGTGCGGGTCCACGGCCCAGCCTGCCGGGCGGCTGCAGGCCTCGCCGGTTGCGGCGGCCACTACCTTCAACATCCGGCTCAATTCTTCCGCCCATACGGCGGCGGATGTGCTTGCGGATTTGAGCTCTGAATCTTTCCGGGTTTGCCTGCTGAAGCTCCGCTAGCTCTTGCGCTTCTTTGGGATTGTGCTCTCGCAGCCAGTTCATTAGCGTCTCGATTTTTTCATCGGTTAGTTCCTGCCGCTTATGCCCGCGTTTTGACTGTCCTTCGGCCCAAATGCTTTGGTCGTCATTTTCGGCTGCAGCGCAGGGCAGGAGGGTGACAAACAGCGTCGCGACCGCCAAAACCAGTATTGTTCGATAATATCTGTTCATTTTCTTATCCCTTCCAAAAATCACTGTCAATATCTACAAGCTCCATTTCCAGCTCCGTCAAACCTACATATCCGTTACTGCCGTTTTCGCCAAACTCGACAGCCAGGACCTCAGTCCTTATTTGTTCGATTTCAGCGGCGAAAGTGGCCAGCTCGGCGTCTGCCTGGGCAATATCATCGCTTTGCCATATCGTCGCGTCTATTTTCGAGACAGCGTCGGTCGCTTCGGGTCCACCTTGTTTTTCGAGTAGTTTGATGCTTACTGCCGCAACGATAACTAAAACTGCGGCAACGGCCGCTGCCTTGTAAGCCGCCATCCTGCGAGTTTTGGCCTTGTTTTGTATCAGCCTGTTGCTGATTTGGGCCTTGATACCGCTTATCAACTCGGCGTCAGGCCCAGGCGCAGCGTGCTCGCGGAGGATTTGCCGGCCTTTGCGCATATCCTCTAAAGCCTGCTCGGCCTGGTCGGAGTTAAGGAATTTCTCGAATAATTCCCTTAAATTTTCTTCCATTTGCTCACGCACGGTATTCTTACTCCATCATCCGTCGCAGTTTTTTAAGGCCTCGATGTACTTTCGACAGTGTTGTGCCTATCGGCTCAGACCGCATTGCGGCTATTTCCCTAAAGCTCAATTGCGAATAAAAACGCAGCATTATCGATTCTCTCGTATCGGCATCGAGCTTTGCGAGTTGTATTTGCAGGTTGTCGATTTCTTCGCTGTGGGCGGTTTTGGTCTCCGCTGTCTGTTCTTCAAGCAGGTTTTTTCGGCCCTGCAGCAGCTTTTGCCGAAGGTATTTGCTCCTGAGATAATCGTGAAAGATGTTCGCTGCGATTTTGAACAGCCAACTATCAAAGGAGCCGCCCTTAAAAGAGCCGATTTTCTCGACCAGCCGCAAAAAAAGCTCGCTGAGCAAGTCGTCGCTTACGTCTCTGTTGCCGGTTAATCGGTAAAAAAACCCGTAACATCGGCTGGCGTACATATCCACTAATTGTGAAAAGCTCTCGTGTCTGCCGGCCTTACAGCCGCTTATTATCCGGGCTAAATCGTCCCTGTCCGACATATTTAAGCATTTTTCACATAAATTGAGACGGTTGTGGGAATTGTTTTATTGCAAAAATGAAAAAACTAATTTTTTCGCCTTACAGGGCTGATTTTCCCGGGCGTTGCTACACGTCATTTTCGTTTTCAGGTTCATCTTCATCATCTTCCTCGGGCAGTTTCCAGCTCTCGGATTCGCTCATATCATCGATTTCGTGCTGCATATATTTGAACAATTTGTCCTGTAATGGCGCCAGTTTTCCGTACCATTTGAGCATTTCCTGATAGCCTGACACCAACATATCAAGGCGAATGAGCTGCCATTTTGCGATGCACTCGGGCTCCTTGATATTCTTGAATGGGTCGCATTTGAAAATCCGTCGGCCGTCCGGCCTTATTTCGCAAAGCTCGCAATTTTCACATTGAATCATCTGTACACCATAACCAAAACCCAATTAAAAGCTGAGGCGAAAATTTCCCCTTTTAATTCTTACCCTTGCATTTATCTATGGTAACATATAGTATAGAGGTTTGAAAGTGTTCGGGAACAAAGTTTTTTGTCTGGTTGCCGGGGATATTAATGGCGAAATCAAGACGCAGGCGGAAAGTGGGCAGTAAGAAAAGACGTGCCCGCTGGAAAGTACGTCATAAGATAAGCTGACAGCGGACAGGCCAAGAGCCGGCAATACTAAAAAGCTGCGCAGCCGCTATCCGCTGTATGTTATCTGCAGTATGCAATACTTTAATGTAACCTTCAAACCTGATGGCAGGCAAATCTCGGTTCACGCCGGCGCGACGCTTCTCGAGGCGGCGGGGCAGGCCGGTATTATCCTCAACAGCGTCTGCGGGGGTAAGGGAATCTGTCAAAAGTGTGCTGTAACGCTTGAGGAGGGGGCAAAGCACGTTTTGGCATGTCAGTATCACGTTGAAAGCGACCTGACGGTAATAATTCCCGCTGAATCGAGATTGTTTGAGCAGAGAATCCTGACAGACTCTGTCGATGCTGAAATCAGAATCGAGCCTGACATATACAAAAAGTATCTCAAGAGCGCCTGCGGTGATGCGATATTTGGAGTGGCGGTTGATATCGGAACAACCACCGTTGTGGCCAAATTAATCGATATGAGCACTGGGCGGTGCGCGGGCACAGAGGCCACCATCAACCCCCAGAGAAAATACGGCGATGATGTCATAAGCAGAATCAGCTACGCTCAAACCGCGGCCAAATTAGTCGAACTGCACAAGACCATAATAGACTGTATCAACAAACTGGTTGAGCAACTCTGCGGCCACAGTTCTGTGAACCCGGAGAGAATATATGAAATGTGTGTTGTCGGCAACACCACAATGAACCACATTTTCCTCAAGCTGCCTGTAAAGCAGCTTGGTCAGGCCCCTTACGAGGCCTTTTCGCTCGATGCGTACGACAGGCGGGCCGATGAATTGGGCTTGCGGATAAATCCAGGCGGCAACGTCCACACCGTCGAAAATATAGCGGGCTTCGTAGGTGCAGATACTACAGGTGTCGCTCTTGCGGTGGACGTAAACTCGGCTCGGGAAATGACGCTGGTTATCGACATCGGCACCAACGGCGAAGTAATCCTCGGCACTGCTGATAAGCTGTACGCGGCAAGCTGTGCGGCAGGACCGGCCTTAGAAGGAGCACGGATAAAGCATGGAAGTGCTGCCGTCGCCGGGGCGATTGAAGCGGTCATCGTGAACAAAAACGATATTGACGTGCAGGTAATAGGCGAGGGCATCCCTCGTTCGATATGCGGCAGCGGTCTGATTGATGCTGTGGCAGTGTTACTCGAACTGGGTATTGTTGACGCTTCCGGGCGATTTGTTGAACGCAAAGAACTGCCTGGCTCTTTGCCTGGGCTGATTTCATCGCGGATTGCTGAGCACGATGGCCAGCCTGCCTTTATCCTTGCTCACAACCCAAACAGCCCCAGGCAAAAAGTGATACTGACCCAGAGAGACATACGCGAGATGCAGCTTGCAAAAGCGGCTATCCGCACGGGCATCCAAGTTTTGCAGAAGAAAATCGGCGTCGAGGATTGCGGTATAAGACGAATCCTTCTGGCCGGTGCGTTCGGTAACTATATTAGGAGGGAAAGTGCCCTGCGAATAGGCCTGTTGCCGGATGTGGCGGCTGAGCGGATTCAGTTTGTCGGAAACGCCGCCAGTGCCGGTGCACAAATGGCTCTTATCAGCACAAAGGCGAGGGAGCTTGCTGGTCAGTTAGCCCGAAAAATTCAATATATCGAAATCGCAAAGGAAGCGGAGTTCCAGGACATTTTTGCAGAGTCAATATTGTTTTGAAGAGGATGCGTAGAAGCGTAAAACTGTGGATGGGTCAACGGGTAAGGGTCGTTTTGGGTTGAGGTTGATGCGAATTTCAGGAAAAATGTGGGTAGGCCGCGGGTCTCGCATTTTCTGGAAGATTTGTTGACATATTTGTTTCTACTGACTATGTTTCTTCATCGGTTACTATTATGATAATGGGCATGTTGGTTGTAGTTAAGGTCGTATTTTTTTTGAAAGCTGATTAGCTTTGGTTTTCGTAGCTTCTTGTATGGTAAGACATTAGGGCAGGTAGCTCAGTTGGTAGAGCAACGGACTGAAAATCCGTGTGTCGGCGGTTCAAATCCGCCCCTGCCCATTTGTTTTTGCCAGAGTCATTTGTAGACAACTGGCTTTTTTTGTTGCCTAAAGTATCGCTTTTCAAGGGATTAGCCCGCATTTCTCACAACGTAGGATTTTGAGCTGTTTTTTTGTGGCACGCTGCGGCTGAACAGCCGTCACCTTTTTCCATGCAACTTTTTTGACACTCGCAGTTACGAAATCGCAAAGAATGCACCGCTCAAGCAGTATTTTTGGGCATTGGAGCACTTACAACCCTCTATAGGCGCAT
>JAUWIU010000051.1 GCA_030608075.1 Phycisphaerae bacterium | reverse complement strand
GATCTCCGGGGGGCTATCATTGTCACCCAGTACGACGATTTGGGCAAGACCAGGGTTCATTCGAACGAGAACCGTCCGTATTGGATGCCTAAATGCGTTTCGGATGACCTGGGCAAAACGTGGAAAAAGACGCCGAGCATTTTCAATGACATAGGCGGCGGGCAGAGGCTGGCAATGATGCGACTCAAGGAAGGGCCTATCTTCTTCGCATCTTTTGCCGACAGGGGTATCATCATCACCGATAAGTCCGGGGCAAAGCGCGAGGTTCGGGGGCTCTTTGCGGCTGTATCCGAAGACGAAGGCGAGACCTGGTCAAACGTCAAACTCGTAACTGACGACGGTCCGGGCAAGCCTGCGATGACGACTAACGGCGGATATTTCGCCTTCAGCCAGCGAAACAGCGAATACCGCGGGTATATGTCTGTGTGCCAGGCGCCGAACGGGCTGATTCACCTGATAACGAGTTACTCGCATTACGCATTCAACCTCAAATGGCTTAAGATGCCTAACGAGCCCTTGAAGTATCCGCCAATCAGGGTCAAGCACGTGGTCGAGACATTCGACGGGCCCGACAAATTTGACAACGAAGGCTGGGAACCATACCACGGTTACGGCGGAGGTTTCAATGGCAAAGGACAATTCACGATGGTGTCACGCTCGCACTTCCAGGGAATGAACCGCCTCATCGGCGAAGGCTCTTTCGAGATGAATATGTCCTTCAAAAACATTTCGTATAACCCGCGTGGCCAGACGGCTTCGCCGGGAATAACTATCTGGGTCAAGGACGCAATGATGCGGCGGCTGCACTTCTACATCAGGGATAATCGGCTATCGCTTGGTTTAGCTGATGAAGAGAAAGGAGTTAAACAACAATTTAGCGATAAAGACAACGTCAGATATGCAGTGCCACCCAAGTCAGCAAAACTAAAGTTTATTTATAATGAAGCTAACAGACAAGTTCGTATATTTTACGGCCTAAATGGTGGAGAACCAATAACTGAGCTTCCACACAGTAAGGTCGGTATGTATTTTGGAAAGCCGTTAAGTGAGTCAACAGCGGTGTATATTATGTTCAGCAATGGACGCGTTGACTTAGACCATTTTGAGCTCAAACCGCTATAAATCAGATGACAGAAAAGCCTTCGACTTGGCTGAGGGCAGGCAATGGACAGTAGAGCAACTACATTAAGGAGTATAAAAATGCAGCAGTGGATTATAGGAATCACTATCTTAGTAACAGCATTATCAATAACAAATGCGGCAGATTTGCCAACAGAAAAAGAGTATACCAACTCGGTTGGTATGAAGTTTGTCCGTATTGAGCCGGGGACGTTTGAGATGGGTGTCGGCAAGACGCCGCTTCCCATTGAGCTGACCGACCACCGCGGCACCCAGGCCCAAGGTGACTTCGACGAGCATCCCAACCATACCGTCAAGATAAGCAGACCCTTCTATATGACGGTTACCGAGGTAACCAACGCCCAGTACGAGCTTTTTGACTCCGGGCACGCGAAGTTGCGGGGAAAGGAAGGTCTCTCGAAAGAGGACGACGAAGCGGTTATTTTTGTCAACTGGTATGATGCCCGGGCGTTTTGCCAGTGGCTTAGTGATAAAGAGGGCCTTTCGTATCGCCTTGCTACCGAGGCCGAGTGGGAGTATGCCTGCCGGGCCGGAACCACTACGCCTTTTTTTATGGGTAATACACTGCCTGAAACCTTCCGCAAAGTCGCCAAGATGGGCGGCAGCCCTGTGAGCGTGCCGCTTTTTGTGGGCAGGACGTGCCCAAACGCCTGGGGTCTATTCGACATGCACGGCAATGTCGAGGAATGGGTCTCCGACTGGTATGGCCCTTACCCTACCCGAGCCCAGAAGGACCCTATCGGCTACGCGGAAGGGGATTTCAAGGTAACCCGCGGCGGAAGCTTTGGCACCGTAATTTACTACCTGCGAAGCGCCAACCGGATGGGTACGGTGCCGGAAGATAAAGACTGGCTAATAGGCTTTCGAGTAGTTCTGGGCAAAATGCCCAAGAGCAGACCGTTGCAAGCACCGGAGCCGCTGCTCAATCAGCGAAACGTTGTCCAGCGGGAACGTTCGGTGGTAACCAGAGGGCCTGACACGAACGTGCCATTCTTCAAAGGGCCACTTCAATACGTCAGGATACCGAAAGAAGCAAACGGCCCGGTGTTTGCGGGGCACAACCACTGCCCGGCAATCGTTGAATGTCCCAATGGAGACCTGTTGACAATATGGTACACTGGTATAGGCGAGCGCGAGCGGAACATGGCCGTTGCCGCAAGCCGTCTTGTCTATGGAACAAACCAATGGCAGCCGGCATCACCTTTCTGGGACCCACCAGATAGAAATGATACGGCGCTATCGCTGTGGTTTGACGGTAAGGATACAATCTATCACTTCAATTCAACGTCTGTATCATCGAACTGGGCTCGTATGGCAGTGACCATGCGAACGTCAACCGACAGTGGTGCCACATGGTCAAGGCCTCGGCTTATTCTGCCGGAATACACCGGCGGACACCAGCTAAGCGAGCCGGTCTTCCGGGCCCGCGATGGGGCTATCGTGCTTGCTGTTGACGGTGGTGACACTCTATGGATGAGCAGAGACGAAGGTCTGACGTGGTTCAATCCCGGAGGCGATATCGCCGGAATGCACACCGGCGTAGCTCAGCTCGACAACGGAACAATCCTGGCCATATCCCGCAAGGGTTACATTGAAGGCCGAATGCCGATAAGCATATCGACTGACGACGGCAGGACCTTCACTCACCGGGCAACAGAGTTTCCTGGTATCGGCGGCGGGCAGAGGCCGGTGCTTCTGAAACTACGGGAAGGCCCGCTGTTTATGGCCAGCTTTGGCAATCTCTACGGCAACACCCAGTTCGCCCCGGTAATGATTACCGATTCGGCTGGTGGCCAAATACAGGCCATGGAACTTTTTGGCGCCGTATCACTTGATGGCGGAAAGACTTGGCCGCACAAGAGAATCATAGGACCTGAGACGTCAGTAGCTGCCGAGTGTACAGACGGCGGTGCGATAACAATAGGCCCACGCAGCAGTGAGCACAGGGGTTATATGTCTATCTGCCAGGGCCTCGACAACACTATACACTTGATAAGCAGCCGGCAGCATTACGCCTTTAATCTTAAATGGCTCACTACTACGCCGCCACCGGCTGGTCCTGAAGTCAGGGTCAAACACGAAATCGAGACATTCTCCGGCCCCGGTTTCGACCTCGATGGCTGGTTTGATTACAAAAGTTACTACGGCAGCTTTAACGGCAAGGGCCAATACAGGATCGACTCAATTATGGCCTACGGCGGCATTAACCGTGTTGTAGGGGCCGGCTCATTTGACGCCACCTTTACAGTAAAGAATATTCGCTTCAACTATGACTACACCTGGCATGACATTAGTGTCGGCTTCAAGGACAAGCTTGGCCGCACGTGGTTTCTGGCGATGGAAACCCGCGGCATGAGTATGCGTTTCAAGGACCATGAGGCCGGCAAGCCAGGTGACTTCATCGACCGCTCGGAGATGCTGACGGGTTACTACAGGCCGCCGCAATCAGTTAAAGTCAGGTTTATCTACGACGAAGAAAGCGGCCGGTGTAGATTTCTGTATGGTATAAACGGCTCAGAACCGACGATTGAGCCGGAAATGAGTAAAAAGGGCATGTGTCTTGCCAAGCCTTTCAGCGAGTCCAACGCTGCATACATCCTGGCCAGCGAGGCCGGTTTAGAGATGGAACACTTTGAGATAAGACCGCTGTCGGGTCAGTAGCCAATTGTAAAAGGCACAAGTAAGCCGGCTGGCGCCGGCGAGCAGTAAGCTGAACAGCAACTGTACCTGGAGAATATGGCATCTTTTATTCAAGGGCTTGTAACAGCGTAAATGAATGACAGGGCTTATTGATTTGGAGGTAAAGTATGTGCAATAAAACTAAAATGTTCGAGATGTGTTTATTGGTGGCTGTGACGGCTGCATTGCTCGCCCCATCGGCTTTCGCGGAGCAAAAGGCTTATACAGAAGGTGGCATCGAGCCGGGTTTTGTTCGCATCTTCAACGGCAAGGACCTCACCGGTTGGGACGGTGACCCTCGGCTATGGTCGGTCAAAGACGGCGCTATCTGCGGCAAAACAACGAAGGAAAAGCCGGCCCACGGCAATACTTTCTGTATCTGGCGCGCCGGGAAGCTGAAAAACTTCATACTCAAGCTCAAATTCCGCATCCAGAACGGCAACTCCGGCGTCCAGTACCGCAGTAAGGACCTGGGTGGCTGGAGGGTTGGCGGCTACCAGGCGGAGGTCTGCAACAAGCAGGGCAAGGTCGGCTTTCTCTACCACGAGCGCGGCCGAGGGTGGATGGCCAAGGTCGGCGAGTTTATGGTGGTCGACAAAAATGGTAAGAAGAAAGTCGTGAGCAAGGTGGCTGACAAGGATGCACTTATAAAGGCCGGTTACTACAAAGAAAAGGACTGGAACGAGTACACAATCATCGCGCGAGGCAACAACCTTGTTCACATCCTGAATGGCTTGCAAACAATCGAGATGATAGACGACGACCCGAAAGGCCGAGCAATGGAGGGCATCCTTGCGCTGCAGATTCACGCTGGTTCGCCAATGACCGTAGAGTTCAAGGATATTCGGTACAAGAAATTGCCCGACAACTTCGGGGAGGCGAAACTGCTGTTCAACGGCAAAAATCTCGATGGCTGGACCTTTTTTAAGGACGATGTCAAAAAAGCCTGGTCGGTCAAAGACGGTGCGATGGTCAACAAAGGCAAGCCCGGTGGGTATGCCCGCACCACGGGTGATTATGCCAATTATGTTCTTCGGCTTCAGTTCCGTCATATCACCAAGGGCAATAGCGGTGTTCTCTTGCGAACATTTGGTGAGGATAAAGTGTGGCCCCGGTCGATTGAGGCGCAGGGAGAGTATGGCAAGGTCGGTGACATCTGGAACATTGGCGACTTTCCGATGAAGACAGCTTCTAATCGGACAAAAGGCCGCCACACGAAAAAAATGCACGACTCGAATGAAAAGCCGATTGGCCAATGGAACCAGTACGAGATAACGCTCGACGGCTCATACCTTGAAATAAAGGTCAACGACCTCGTGCAAAACACTGCCACGGAGTGCTGGGAAACACCCGGCAAGATTTGCATACAATCGGAAGGCGCACACATGGAATATCGCAACATTGTTTTGATTCCGGTCATCCGTTAAGAGAAGACGACGTTTTAATGCAGCCTTCAACAGCGGTGATATATACCGCGCAAGTACACGGGTGAAGGGAAGGACGTTTCACCGGCGCTAAGCAGCAGCGGTGTACCTGGTGGCATCAAGAGTTTTGCTTTGATATGTGATGGCCTTTCTTTATGCTTGTTTTCGGTCTTAAGAGTATTGCTGTGCAGATATAGACCTCTGCCTGAAAAATCTTATTGACAGGCACACTAAGAGGGGAGAGGATAAATCAAATCCGGTGTTTTACCGCCTGCTGTATTGCAGGGTCGGACAAGAAACTCAGGCTTGATGGCCTGAACGGTTACATTTTAATAGAGGCTGCACAATGAAAAAGGAAATTGACCGAAGAGAGTTTCTGCAACTGACAGCGGCTGGCGGCGCTGTCTGCCTTGGCGGTTCAGGCGTTTTAGCATTTGGTGCAAATCCGAAAGGCTCAAGGCTTATAAGCCCGGGTTGCAGAAGAACAAAGGTTAGAGTTGCCAGGATTTACATGGGAAAACCAGGTAATCCATATTGGCCGAAACCCGAGTTGAATCTGAAAGAAGAAGTCCGATTTTATGAGTCGGAGTTTGCAAAGCTAAAAGCTGAATTGGCTGACGTAGAGTTTGTTGTGGATGAGCTGGTTGGTTCTCCAGCTCAGATTGGTCCACTGAAAAGCAGACTAAAAAACGTTGACGGCATCTTAGTGATTCATCTGACGATGGGCACAGGAGGTATTCTCAAGGAGATTCTCAAGGCGCAGAAGCCTACGACGGTTTTTGCCGTTCCGTATTCCGGGCATCAATGGACCGGATTCGGCGCGCTGCGGAAGCAGGAGCTCGGAGCCAAATTGGAATGCATACTAACCAGCGACTACAAACAATTAGCAGTTGCTATAAGACCTTTTCGTGCGATCCACCATTTAAGAGAAGCCAAAATTCTCAACCTCAGAAAGAGAGTTCATCACGAATATGTCAGAGATATAAAAAATAAATTTGGAACAGAGATAAAAAACATTGAACTTAAACGAGTACTCGATGCCTGTAATGCCGTCAGCGACAGCGACGCAGAAACAGAAGCCAACCGTTGGATTAAAGGGGCCCTTAAAGTAGTAGAACCATCCAGAGAAGAGATATTCAAGTCCTGCAAGCTGGCACTTGCTTTTGAAAAGCTGTTGGATGAAGAAGATGCAACCGTGATGACTGTTAACTGTTATGGTGATATGTACCAGCCGCTTTGTATGAGTTATGCCTTTCCCTGTATTGGTTTTACCAGGTTGAACAACATGGGGCTGGGCGGTATCTGCGAATCAGATTTACGGTCTGCTATGACCCACATTATATACCAGGGATTGGTGGGAAGACCAGGATTTGTCAGCGACCCTACGATAGATGAATCCAAAAACAGTATTATTCTGGCTCACTGTCTTGGGACAACAAAGATGGATGGTCCCGATGGGCCGGCTGCTCCATACAAACTGCGCAGTGTTATGGAGCGCAAAGCGGGAGCGGTCACCCAGGTCATGATGCGCATCGGCCAAAAGGTCACTCAGGCGAAGTTGAATGGTACTGATGAGTTACTCTGTTTCACGGGCACAATTATTGATACTCCTGATGTAGACAGAGGCTGCCGTACAAAGATTTCAGTCAGGGTCGACGGTGATTTGGAGAAGCTATGGAAAAACTGGACTGCCGGTTTGCACAGGGTAACCTGCTATGGAGATATCACCCAAGAGCTTGAGCATTTCTGCAGATTCAAGGAAATTAAAATGGTGAATGAGGCAGTATGAGTAAACGCCACATACCCCAGCTACCTACACCGTTTCTGCTCAACTGCAGTGCTGTGATTGTATGGGGAAAATACTGAGATTCACGTATAGAACTGCCTCGGAGAGTTGGGTTTGTTAGGTAGATTTGGTGTTTTATTCAAATTGAGGAGAAGGAGCAGCAACACAGTTGGGCAAGTCTCAAACGGGAAATTGCAACTAAACAATACAGGGAGTCGAAATGAAAGAGTCACGGTCAGGAAAGATGCCGGAGATGTCCCGTCGGGACTTTTTGGAAGTGGTGGGCGCGACATCAATGGGCGTTTCACTCAGCCCGCGGGGTATGCTGGGTGCCGGTTTCCTTTCCGGTGAAAGTGGTCCCAAAAAGCCAATGGCCACGGTAAGAGGAGCTTTTGTATATCCACCTACCGCCTCTCTCAGACGCGTCGGCTATTACAGTTGGCCCGGGTCGAGTTTTGACGCTGAAGGACGTCAAAAGGAATACATGGGGCGAATCCGACAGTTTGAGCGCAGCCTGGGTATGCGCATCGCTATGGATGAAAAGCCGCTTGATGATAGTGCGAGTGTAACGCACTTCATCAATGATGTTAAGAAGTCGCAACCCGATGGATTGCTCCTTGCTCTCTTTAAGAAAGGCCATCTCAAACACATAATGCGTATCCTTGAGGAAGTTCCAGTGCCAACGGTCATATATGCCCCGCTCGGCACGCTGCTGAATAACCACATTCAGAAGCTTAGTCCAAAGCCGGGCGTGTATCTGATTCATTCGCTGGATAATCTTGATGCTATAAAGGATGGCATGAAGATGGTCAAGACGGCACACTGGATGAAAAACAGCCGCATTGTGAGCATCACGGGTTCAGAAGTCACAGAGGCAAAAGTTGCACATCTTGGGACCGAGGTAAGGACCATCCCGCACAAGAGGTTTTATGACGAATTTGCCCGCATTGAGAGTACGGATGCCGCAGTGAGAAAACTGGCTGACGCCTACCTGAAGAATGCCAGAAAGGTGATACAACCTACCAGGACTGATATTGTTGAGGCCGCGAAAACCTATTTTGTCCTGAAAAAAATCATCAGAGATGAACAGGCCGACGCTGTCATGATGGACTGCCTGCCGGGACTGAAGAGACCGCACGAGCATGTACCACCTTGCATGGGTTTTATGACCCTTAGAGACGAGGGCATTGCCGCCGGCTGTCAATGTGACCTTAACGCGACACTGACCTTGATGCTGGTACAACAGTTATTTGACAGACCAGGGTTCCAACAAAATGCTTCTGTGGAGACAGAGAAAAACCATTATTTCGGTGCGCACTGCACAAGTGCCGGTAGGATGAACGGCTCGAATGCCGCTGCCGAGCCGTACGTCTTAATGAGCCATGCCGAAGCAGGCTGGGGCTGTGTTCCGCGGGTACTGTTCACGCCCGGGCAGGAAGTTACAATGGCACTATACCTTTCAGAAGAAACTCCCCGGATGCTTATCTATTCTGGAAAAGTGATAGGATGCCCAGGTATACCGCGGACGGGAGGGTGCCGCTCAAATATAGAGATGACAATCAACGAGGTCGATGACGTGCGTGACGTTAAGGGTATGCACCAGATTATATTTTACGGCAATTACGCGAGAAGATTGCGAATTTTCTGCGAACTCAACGCAATAAAAGCCCTAACATAATAGCGCAGGTTGCTAATAATGGTTCAATACAACGGGTGGTTGTGCTCTTTGGGTACGACGTGCAAGCTCCAAACGGGTGCTTAGATACGAACACTTGCAGGCTGTTTTTTGTAACCGTTTGTTCGCTCTTATTAGCTCGATACGGGTGCTGCTACTCGGCTTGAGGGGGCGATGTTGCGCAGGAAACGCTGAAATTTCCCCCAAAAATCCCGAGTCAGCCAAGAATACCGCTACGATGCCTTTTCTGATAATACCTATAAGATTAAAGGAGGTATTTCAATCTTGAGGTGATTTTGCAATTTGCTTCTCAGGCTTTTTGCTGCTTTGGGAAATTCCTTAATAACATTTTTCGTTTGTTCAGGGTCGTTCCTTAAATCATAAAGGCAAGGTCCCTTACCAGGATTTTTGCCCCTGATATGCTGGAAATAGTGCCAATTGAGATTATGAACCGCTCCAAAGTTGCCAAAAACCGTGTATACATTATCGTGTATTGCCCCATGCTTTTCTGTTACTAACTTCCACATATTGCGCCCATCCATATTCGTATAATCATCAACTCCGAGCAGAGGAAGGAATGTGGGCATAAAATCGACAGCACTGACGAGTCCATCAACCCGTTTTCCGGCAAAGTTCTTATTGGGATGTCTTATAATCAATGGAATATGAGTAACACAGGCATTAAGAAGAGCCGGCGTTTTCTGCACGCAGCCTTGCTCACCGAGGTGGGTGCCGTGGTCTGTCGAAACCACGATAATTGTATCATCCATCAGCCCCATCTCTTCAACCCTTTTCAAAAGGCGACCAATACAGTAATCACTGAATGTTACTTCTGCTGCGTAAAGGTCTCTAATAACAGGTAAATCATCAGGACGTATATCCTTAACCCTGACTCCATATCCAAACAAGTACCTTTCATACGGATACTTGTCTCGATACATTTTTTGAAATCGCCGAGGCGCATCCCACGGCTCATGAGGGTCGAACATATCAATCCAGAGCATAAACGGCTTGCTGGTGGTGTTTTGCTGCAGCCAATCGCCAGCCGCGTTGCAGGACTCTGCGCAGAAGTAATCTTCCTCGCTTTTTCTATCCTGTGTGTTCATCAGATATTGGCGCATATTTCTGTCATAGCCCTCGTTCCACAAATGAGCGGGCATATGCTTTTCCGGGTCAAACTTTTCTTTTGGGCCGCTCTTCCATCTATCAGTTTCCTGGCCGCGAATCCACTGCCAGGAATCGAATCCCCGATGAAAATTGTAGTCCGGCTTGAAATGGTGATACGTATCGACAATAAAACCGGTTGTAACACCGTGACTGTGCAGGACCTGGGCAAAAGTGGTATCATTCCTGCCGAGCGGCTGCCATTTCGATTTAGGTAAGACGCTCTTTCCAGTGTGATATACCCTTCGGCACGGAATGGTGGGCAGGCCTTCTGTGGTGACGTCTGTGAACAGGACACTGTCTCTTGCAAGCTTATCGAGATAAGGCGTTTTTATACGAGCACTCCCATAACAGCCCAGATGGTCCGCCCGCCAGGTATCTGCAATGATTACAATCATATTGAGCCCGTTAGGTTTTGAGGTCTGAGCAGTCCGCCGACCCCGCTTCGTGCTGGTTTTTAAGTCTCCCGTCCAGATGGGCATTTCTGATTTCTTCTCTTTTGACTTCTTGGCGGCGGCGCCCATCAATCCCACCGAACCTACTCCGGCTATTGTTCCATAGATAAAATCCCTTCTGCTAAGCAGCGTTTTATTTTTCTTTAGTGTGTCGGAAGCCCTGCCTTTTTCCGACTTTTCCTTCTTGTCTGACATAATTGCTCTCCTTCTGAAAACCTTACAATAGAACTTTGTAACTGTTAAGGTTTTTGCCGGGCTTGGTGCTTTACCCGACCGCCCTGCGCACCAGGCAATATAACGCCTGCTCGGAGTTCTTGTGATATACGCTTCGCTGCTGCTTGTCAAATGTTATTTCAAGCCGCAAATATATTTCTTAAAGGTACGATGTGACTCAATATTTACACGCTTATTACAGCCGTGCGGTTATTTTGTCAAGCAGGCCATCCATCACATTCCTGCTCGAGAGGCTGTAGTGCAGAAAGATGCTTATCCTTGCATAAGAAAACAGATTTTGATACGTTATTTGTATAAGCCTTTGTTCGAAAACATGCAGTCTGAAACACAGGGCTTATGATTGCCTGAAATCGGCCGAGACCAATTCATTGCAGCCGTGATTTGCCACCCTGACAAGGTTGAGTGAGCTGAATTCAATTAAGCAAAGAAAGGTCATCTTATGAACAAGAGAACGATTTTGATTGTCGTGGCTTTGGTTGTAGTTGCAACGTCTTTCTCGCCTAATGCCGAAGCGGAGAAAGTAAAAAAGTCCGGCCTGATTGGAGGACAGTTCGGCTCGGAGGATTTTACTAACCTGCAAAACCTGTCACGATTTAGTGGTTTTC
>JAUWIU010000019.1 GCA_030608075.1 Phycisphaerae bacterium | reverse complement strand
GCCGAGCCACGAATGAGTCCTTCGTACCAATACACGCCCGTATCCGTGATGGTTATCGCATATCGACTGCCCAGGCCGTCATAGAGCTCCAAATCAATTCCTCGCTCATTCGGCGATGCTTTCAAAATCTGGGTACTGATTTCCGCCGTGAAGCCTTTTTTCGCATCGACTGCGCCGAAGAAATCCGGGCTTTCACTTCGCCACCAGCACTGACCCTTGCCGGTATGAATCTCCAACAGGCCTTCGGGCGAAAGACTCATCACTTTGTCTTCCGAAAGGGCATCATTTCTAAACCGCCACCCTCGATTGTCTTTTGTGGGTGGCCCCTTGGCCCGATAGACACTTGACAGATTAGCCTTGGTCGCCAACTGTTGTGCCCTCGGTGCGGGAGCGGCCGCTACTGCCGGCGGCGGAGTCATAAGCCACTTAAGGTTGAACGCATAATGTTCGCGGCTGCTCAGCAGATGAATAACTCGGTTGGCTGACTGGCACACCGATAAGTATCCCACAAATTCGCTACTGTACGCGCTCATATTTATCAAGTGGCCGTCCATTGTCTCAATCCACCGCCCAGGTCCGTCGTCGGAAATCAGCCGGCGGCAGGGCCAGGTGGCTGCATCATCGAACGATACCGCTCCGAACAATCCCGATATCGGCCTTTGTCTGCCGGAGGCGTCGGCTACCATCATCTTCCTGCAGAATGAGGCCAAAAAGAGAGGCCCTTCTTTCAGCCGAATCAGAACGAGACGTTGACCCAGCCCAAGCGGCTGAAACTCGCCGGCGCTGTATGTCCAGCTCTTTCCCATATCCGAAGAAATACTCTTTGGCATTTTTCCGTTGATACTGCCTCGGCGGGCCAGCGCCATCAAACGCCCGTCTTCAAGCTGGACGATTCCGGCATGAATACCTCGAATCCTGCCGCCCGGGTTAACCCAATTGCGGCCGTCATCCTTGCTGATTAGTGTGTATGCACCGCCGAAGCCGTCGAACGACACGACAATCTCGCCCTCATGCGCACGGAAAATGGACTGCAGGACCGCATTGCATCCCCTGTTGTGAGCGACTGATATCGGCCGTGCCGCCGACCACGTGGCGCCGTTGTCCGTGGACGTACGCAAAATCAGCCCGGGGTCGTGTCCGCCCGACATACAGCCGAGTCCGTTGAAATGATAGATTGTCCCCTTGCCGTCCTTCCAAAGGGAATGTGCCGGCTCATCACGGTCCGGGACATCCCAGAATACCGACGCAGGCTCCCATTGTTCCTGTCCGTATCGCAGCCTTGCACCGGCAATGCAGTCTTCTCGGCTCTTTTCCTCCATACAGCTAAACCACGTCGCGAGGAAATCGCCGTTATCACATTCGGTAATAGCCGTATTGTGATTGTGTCGCGAAAACAACGGGCCGGTTGAGCCTTCAGGGATTTTTACAAATACCGCCGGTTTCTTGAAATAAGGTTTATCCGGGTCCGGGCCGCTCGTAACATCAGGCGGAATCTTCTGGCTGACGTTTCGCTGTACCATCGGCGGCGCCGGTCTCGGCAGTGGTTTGCCTTTAGGCAATTCCCCGAGCACCACCCTGAAGCCGGTCATCGAAAGTCTATCTTGACCGATTGTGCCTGAACGGTGGCGCGAGCGCATATAATATGGATGAAACGCGTAACTGCCGCCCCGAGTAACCTTGACGTCGCCGCTCTCTCGGCCAAGCGGGTCGACCTGAAGCCCCTTCTGATAAGGGCCATACCAATCATAGACCCACTCTTCGACATTGCCGTGCATATCGTAAAGCCCCCAGGCATTTGGGACCGTCCGGCCTACCTCAAGCGCCACCCTGTCGGCTCTTTTGCTGAACTCCTCCGGCAAAATGTCACCCGTGTTATAATTGGTAGTGGTCCCTGCCCGGCAGGCGTATTCCCACTCTGCCTCGGTTGGCAGCCGATAAGGCCTGCCTTCTTTCTTACTCAGCCATTCGCAAAAACGCGACGCTTCATTCCAGTTGACATAGACAACCGCCTCGTTGTCGCCGAATGAGCGATTGTTTTTGCCTCGACGTTTCTTTGCCTCCGGGTCAAACTGCTCGTACTGCGCATTGGTAACTTCATACGCGCCTATGTAGAAGGCCCTTGTGATTGTGACTTCGTGAGCCGGGTGTTCATCCCAGTCCCCGCTGGGAAAATGCCCCTTTGCTCTGGTCAGCTCCTCAGCGAGCGGCCCATTACCGAAACCCATCAGGAACGTCCCCGGCTCGACCCGAACCAGCTTCATACCGATGGAGTTGACAAAGGTTTTTTCATTTCTCTCACCGGCCAAGACAAACGCACAACAGACAAACACCAAAATACCGGCATAGGCAAATCTGCTTCTCATTCGGACGCTCCTCAATAAGTAGGTAAACTTCTGTTTCGCTTCAATAAAGTTGATTGCGAACAATTCAGTTTCGCAGGGGTTTAATCTCAAACTGGTCGATATCCATACTGCCGTTGCTCATCAAAAAGAACGCGGCGCACGATTCGGTCATCTGTTTGTCATAATGAATGCCTGACTTGCTTTGGAGCAATTGTGTCGTTGGCTCGGCCCCGTTGAGCCCGTAGAAAATTCTCCACCGCCGGTTCGATTCATTCCATAAGAATCTGAGCTTAGCTGAAGTTGGCGGATTCGGCAGGGTAATTCTTTTGAAGTTACTCCCTTCAGGGCATGTGATGTGGTCAGCCTTTATGTGGACAAACATTGTTTTGTTGAATGCATCCTTGAAGCCTAAGGTGACACCTTCGGAGACTACCCAGGACGGGTTGTAACGGATATTCTTAACGGCGAAAATTGCCTCGAATGAGCCGGCGCCAACTACGCGGTTTAGCCCATTGTAATGGACCTTCGCATCGACGGTATATTGGCCTTTGCCGTTAAAACCGCCGACGAAGCCCTTGTATACGACCCAGTCATCGTTGTCGAATGCCGGTCCGCTGAAGGTTTCAACAACGCGCTTGACCTTTCGCGGCGGTGCCGGAACCTGGGGCGGCGCGGTTTTCAGCCACTTGAGATTGAAGGCGTAGTGTTGGCGGCTGCTGATTAGATGGATAAGCCCGTCGGCACTTTGGCAGACAGCCAGATAGCCGCGATACTCGGCGCTGCGGGCGCTGAGGGTAACAGCTCCACCATCGGTGCATTCTATTGTCCGGCCCGGCCCATCATCGCTGACAAGCCGCTTATAAGGCCAAGTACGACCTTCATCATCTGAAACAGCCGCAAAAAGGCCGTGAACCAACCGCTTTTGTCCTGAAGAATCCGTCACTTCGATACCCTCCCGCGCAAAGGAGGCCAAAAATAAAGGCCCTTCCTTCAATCTGAGCAGAACCAATCGCTGACCGCCGCCGATAGGCGGAAACTCACTTGCTTTGTACGTGAAGCTTTTTCCACCGTCGCGCGAGATGCTAATTGGCATTTTTTTTCTATCGCCGTTGCTTCTGCTCAACGCAAAGATGCTGCCGTCCTTTAGCTGGGTGACACCTGCGTGGATGCCCAATATGCTGCCGCCTGGATTGTACCACGAGAGTCCTTCGTCGCGACTCATCCAGAGCGTGCGTTTGCCGTCAACGGTCAGCACAATCGTGCCGTCATGCATACGAAAGACCGGCTCGCTGAGCTGATGGCCGCCGGTAAATTCGGGTAAAATCATCCTCGCCTTTGACCAGGTCGCTCCGCTGTCGGTTGAACTGCGCATTACCATCACCATTTGTCCCCGGCCCCCCACGGCGGCCACGCCGGTAAAGTGGTAGATTGTGTCTTTGCCGTCAAACCACATTGCCGGCGCGTGGTTGTTGCGGTCGGGGACGCCAAAAAACGGCGAGGCCGGCTCCCATTCGACCTGTCCCCAGCGGAGCCGACTGGCGGCCTGAACAAGCTCACGGGCCCCTTCGTCGACACAGGTATACCAGCATGTCAGCAGGTCGCCGTTGGGACACTCGACGATGGCCGGGTCATGGTTATGAGAAGCATACACAGGCCCCATCGCATCGGTCGGTATCTTTACATATTTGTACGGGCCTCGAAAACAAGGCACTTTCGGGTCAGGGCCTTTCGAGACCTCCGCGGCAGCCCGCTGAACAACGTTCTGCTGATGCAGCGGCGCCTCGGGCATCGGCAGCGGTTTGCTCTCGGCGGGTTCACCTAACACTACCCTGAAACCTGTATACCAGTTCCGCGTTCCCGGCAGGGCGGCCATGCGATTGGCCGAGCGCAGATAATAAACGCCTGTGCCGTGACTACCCCCACGCAGAACACGAAAATCACCATCGACGTAACCAACAGGGTCTTTTTGCAGGCCTTTTTTGTAGGGACCATATCGGTCCAGGCACCACTCTTCCACATTGCCGTGCATATCATAAAGCCCCCAGCTATTGGGAATCGTCCGTCCTACCTCAAGTGCAGCACCGCCCCTTTTTTTGCTGAACTCCTCCGGCAAACGGTCGCCGGTATAGTAGTTGGTAGTAGTACCGGCGCGGCAGGAATATTCCCACGCGGCTTCAGTCGGTAGACGGTACCGGCGTCCTTCCTTATCCGATAGCCACCGGCAGAAGGCCTGGGCGTCATACCAATTGACATTTATGACCGCCTCGTTATCGGCTTTGGAAAGCCCCTGCTTGCCGCGAAGTTTCTTGTGCCCGGGGTCGAAAAGCTCGTACTGCAAATTCGTCACCTCGCAGGTGCCCATGTAAAAAGCCTTGGTGATTGCAACGGTATGAACGGGTTTTTCATCGAAGTCCCCTTCATACAGCAGGTCGAACAGCCCCCGGCCACGAAATACAGGCAGCACCTGCCACGGCAATCGTTTCAACTGCCCCATCCGAAATTCGCCCGGCTCGATGCGCGCGAATTTCATCCCCACAGAGTTGACATACTCGGTTCCTGTCGGCATCTCAGCCGCCAAAACCGTTAAGGCGCTGGCCGACCACAACATTACTGCAAGCATAATTTTGTTCAACATTATTTGCTTCCCGCTTTACGATTAGTTGGCTTTTGAACCGCCACTGCAGGCGGCGGTGTTTTCAACCACTTCAGATTAAACGCATAATGCTGCGCACTGCTAATGAGATTGATAACCCCGTTGGCCGTCTGGCAGACCGACAGGTAGCCCTTAGGCTCGGCGCTTTTGTAGCTCATAACGAATTCGTCGGTCCAGGCTCCCCCGTCCAGTTTTCTGCGCGGGCCGTCATCGGTGAACAGGCGGCGCACCGGCCAGCTTCGGCCCTGGTCAAACGAAAGCGCACCAAAAAGCCCCGATACGCGACGCTTATGCCCCGATGCATCGGTGAGCATCATTTGCTCAGTAAACGAAGCCAGGAACAGCGGCCCCTCTTTCAAACGCATAAGCGCCAATCGCTGCCCTGACGAGATTGGCGGCAGAGTGCTTGCACTTGCCTGCCAGCTTTTTCCCATGTCGCACGAGATGCTCTTGGGCATCATCCCGTCGATGTTCATCCCGCGGCCAAGAGCCATCAGACGACCGTCTTTTAGTTGAACGATACCCGCATGAATTCCATTGAGTGTCCCACCAGGGTCGGTCCACGTCAGGCCGTTATCGCAGCTTACCCAGATAGTCGAACCGTAAACCGCGTCGGCGCCGAATACAGTCGCACCGTCGCGTGTGCGGAAAACCGGTTCGCCCACCATTTGTCGGAAGCCGTGTTCAGGAACAATCAGACGGGCCCGCGACCATGTAACGCCATTATCTTTTGACTTGCGGAGTATCACCGCAAGGCTGCCCCACGTTGCGGCGGCAGAAAGCCCGTTGAAGTGATAAATAGTATCGGTGCCGTCAAACCACAGCCCCGGACAGTGGTCGTTGCGGTCGGGAGCGTCCCAGAACGGCGAGGCCGCCTCCCATTCCTGGGCACCATAACGCAAACGGCTGGCCGCCAGCGCCAGCTCACGCCCGTCTTCCTCGACACAGGTGTACCACACCGACAGCAAATCCCCGTTGGGACAGGCCACAATAGCCGGGTCATGATTGTGATTTGAAAACAGCGGCCCGTTGGAGTTTGCAGGAATCTTGACGTATCGCCGAGGACCCTTGAAATACGGTTTATTTGGCGCCGGTCCCTCCGCCAAATCGGATGGGATTTGCTGTTTGACGTTGCGCCGATATGGCGCCGGCGGCACGTTGGGCAGCGGCCGGGTATCGGGCATCTCGCCGACCACCGGCCTGAAGCCGATATACCAGCTCTTATCATCAGGCAGTGTTCCCATCCGGTTGGCACAGCGAAGGTAATACAGCTCGGTGGAGTGACTTCCACCCCGCGTTACCCGAAAATCCCCCTCAATCCGCCCAACCGGGTCTCTCTGGCGACCGGCTTCGTAGGGAGCATACCAGTTGCTGGTCCATTCCTCGACATTGCCGTGCATGTCGTACAGACCCCAGCTATTGGGTGGTGTCCGGCCGACAGTTAAAGACGGAACGGTTTTTTCCTTGCGGTCAACCCACTTCGGGTCAATGATTTTCTCGGTTACACGCGGGTCCGGATACCAGCTACGCCGAACGTTCTTGTGGAAAACCTTCGGCAAATCGTCGCCCGTACTGAAAGCTGTCTGCGTCCCCGCTCGACAGCAGTATTCCCATTCCGCTTCGGTCGGCAGCCGATAGCACAGGCCTTCCTTCTCCGAGAGCCATTCACAAAAACCCGCTGCATCATACCAGCTCACAAAAACAACCGCTTCATCATCCCGTTGCGAAAAGCCTAACTTGCCGCGAAGCATGCGGTGGTGAGGGTCGAAAAGCTCATACTGTGAGTTGGTAACTTCATAGAGGCTCACATAAAGAGCTTTTGTAATCTCGACCTTGTGTCTGGGGCGCTCGTCATAATCTCCACCTGCAAAGCTTGTCCCTCTCGGCAGCTCTCCTTTGGTCTGAAGCAGTCCCTCATCCAGCCTCTTACCCTCAAATCCCATCATAAAGCTGCCCGGCTCAATGCGAACAAACTTCATGCCTACCGAATTGGTGAAGGTTCTTTGTGTGATATCAACTGCCAATCCGGATGGTGCGGACAGAATGCAAGAATATACGCCCAGAAGTCCTGCCAGTCTGAAAGCTAAGGCTCTATTCACAATGAATTTCAAATTTCAGATTTCAAATTTCAAATTAATTGTTCAGCACGTGCCGCGAAAATACCAAAAAAACAACAAAAACTCAACGGGAAAAAGTGAGCCTTTTGGTTTGTTGAATCACTTGTATGGAAGGGTCAATGGACTGTGTGTACTTTTCTGAAGTAGGGCGGGACTGCGTGACTTAATACTTTTTTCTAAACCTTGCGGCAGGAATGTTTAGAATCTTGCGATACTTCGCGATGGTTCGGCGGGCCAGATTCTTGATGCCGGCCTCAGCCAACTTCTTACGTATCCGGTCGTCGCTGTATGGCTTACTCTTATCTTCGGCGTCGATAATCTGCTGAAGTTTTACCCTTATCGCCTCCCAGCTATGTCCTTTGCCGTTATCGTCTTCCATACCACCGCTGAAAAACTTCCGCAGCGGCAGCATACCCCAGGGCCACTGCACGTATTTACCCGAAACGGCTCGGGAAACTGTAGCTAAGTGCACTCCAACTTCGTCGGCAACTTTGGACATCGGAAGCGGCTTAAGATGCAGCGGCCCCTTGTCAAAAAACTCCAACTGATATTTCACCACCGCCCGCGTTACTTTAAGAAGTGTGTTCTTTCGCTGCTCTATTGCCTCCATAATCCATTGAGCTGAGCGAATACTGTTCTGCAAAAACGTCCGCGTTTTTTCATCTGCGCCCGTGTCTTTTGACACCTTGGCATAGTGCTCATTTACCCTGAGATTCGGCAGATTCGAGCTGGCCAATCGCACCGTATACTCAGATGAATCATCTAACGGCTCCACTATTACATCGACAGTAATAGGATGGTTTCGGTCCTGTCCGACCTGTAAACCCGGGCTGGTATCAAGCTTGCTCATACGCGCAATGGCCCGATTAATTGCATCCATGCCGCAATTCATTTTCCTGGCAATATCAGGCAGACGATTTTCGAGCAGCGCGTCCATGTGCTTGCTGATTAGCTGCCTTTCAAAGCCCATATCCTCGGCGCTCTGCTCCATCTGGATAAGCAGGCACTCCTTCAGGTCCCGCGATCCGACCCCGGTAGGCTCCAGTTTCTGGACAAGCTCCAGCGCGCCTTTGAGGTCATCGAGTGTAAAATCGGCTCTGTCTTTGTTGTGCAGCTGCTCCAATCGCACGCTTAAGTATCCTCTGTTGTCTATGTAATCTATGACCATACTGCCGGCCTTCTTGACCGGCTCGGCAGCCTCAACCAACCCCCATTGCTCGGACAGGTAATCGTGCAGGGATTGAGGCGGCGCTTCGGTATTCTTTATCGCCTCAAGTTTCTTGTCAGGCTCGTCGCTTGAAGCACGCCGACTGAAAGAACCTGCCCGCGACATGTAGTCCCTGAAACCATCGTCAAGACCGTCGATACGCTGGAAGTCTTCAACCTTGTTGTTGTCAGTGCTTACCGTCAAATCCCTTTCGTTTATATCATCCTGAGGCTGCTCCTCCGCGGCGCGTGGTTCTTCGAGGCTCGACGGCTCATCTAATTCCAAAACAGGATTGCTGTTTAGCTCCTGTTCAATTCTTTCCTGAAGCGCAAGGATTGGAAGCTGCAGAATCTCCATCGATTGAATCATACGCGGCGCCAGCTTCATCTTCTGTTCGAGCCGCATCTGTTGTCTTGCTTCCAGCTTCAAACAATCACTCCCAAAATCTGCAACGTACCTGCTTTTCGCAGGTCACAGGGACTGAACTTCCCTGTGATAAAAGTATAATAATTATTGCCTCGCACGCCTTGGCAAACTAAGACTTCCTGCCGATACCTAATAGTATAAACTTGTTGTAAGATTTCGACAATATTTGCGTGGCAATTGATGAAAAACTTTGAAAATAAAAGGTGAAAATTACTCTAATTCTCGTCTGCCCATTATGGCGTCTGTAAGGATTTTGCCGCTGGAATACTCGATTGTACTGCCGGCAGCAAGGCCCCTCGCCAGGCGAGTAATTTTCACACCGGCAGGCTTAAGCAGCGAACTTATATATAAGGCTGTGCCGTCACCGGCCAGGTTTGGATTGGTCGCCATTATCACTTCTTTCACATCACCTTTGCGCACCCTCTCGACAAGCTGGTCGATGGTCAAATCGTCCGGCTCGATGCCTTCAAGGGGGTTAATATGTCCGCCGAGAACGTGATAGACCCAGTTGCAGGCCCCCGTCTTTTCAAGGCTTATTACATCTCGAGGCTGCTCCACAACACAAATCGTACTCCTTTGGCGCCGCTGGTCCGAGCAAATATCGCAGACAGCCTCTTCGCAGAGATTATAGCAGAGCTTGCAGCGTTTAATCTTGCTCTTGACATCACTGATGGCCTTGGCCAGTGCCATTGCCTCGGCCGGCTGGGCTTTCAATATATGAAATCCAAGCCGTTCGGCGGTCTTGGGGCCTATCCCGGGAAGTCTGCCAAACTCCTCGATTAACCTGCTTAAACTTTCGGTATAAACGCCGCTCATAACTCCGTTCAGTTTGAAAAGAGAAACAATGTGCCCGCAAGAGACTCTATTTATACTGAGTTTTATACCGATGTCAAGCTGCAAGCAGGCGAATTGAAAAACCGGCCGGTTTTGCATCTTTTCAGTTCTCAATTTTACAACTCTCTTGTAAAAGTCAACCCTAAAATCGCCCGGGTTTGGTGATTGAACAACCGAAAATTCAGGAAAGCGGTTGTTTTTTTGAGCCGTCTCCGTATCATAATACTTTGCTGCCCCGTCCGGCAGGGTATGCACGAATTGGTCTCACGAGGAATGTGGGATTGAGTAGGAGATAGTTATGAAAAGGGCCATTTTATTGACTGCTGCAATGTTGTTCATTACAACCGCGCCGCTGCACGCCGAGGAAGAACAACGGTTAGGTGTTACCCTCGATATAAGCTATCTGACTAAATGGCTGAGTAAGGGCGCTCGAGCCTATGGTGCAAAAGGTGCGCTTTTTAAGACTGTCGACGTTGACCTGTATGGCACCGGTTTTGGTGTGAAAGTTACTCATCGCAGCGCTACCTCAAGCGGGTATGTCGATAAGCAGAGGTTTGATTATAGACCTTATTATAAAAACCGTCTCTTTGAAGGCGAATCTTATGTAACAAATTATAATATCAGCGTCGGGTATGAACATTATCCGGGCCTGGCAAGGGACAAAGCCAATACTACATACGAGTGGATATTTGCTTTTTCCTGGCCCGAAATCCTCCCGGGCCCACTGGTCCCCAGCTACATTTGTCATTACGAATACCCTGCCAGCGGTGGAGATGTCAATAGCGACGTTACCGGCTGGGTGCACCGCTTCAGGCTCGTTTATGAGCCGAACCTACCGGAAATCCAGCAGCCGCTCTACTTGTCTTCAGAACTGGCCTACACCGACGGACTTGGTGGCGCCGGCGTGGACCATGACTGGTCGTACGCCACTTTCGGAGCTTTAACCAAACTTCAAATAACTCAGAACCTAACCTTTGTGCCGGGAATTTACTATCAGATATCTATGGATGATTCCGTCGATAAGCAGAACGAACTGTACGCGATATTGAGTATGAAGTACAGCTTTTGAGATTGCTCGAACTCTATCGTATCACGTGAAACGTGAAGCGAACTACGAGAAAGGAAGTCAAATATGGACCCTGCCATTTTCAAAGCGTATGACATAAGAGGTGTTTATCCCGACCAGATTGATGAGACAGCCGCGTGGAAAATCGGCTACGCGGCAGCTCAGTTTTTGCGTTCTCTGCTTAGCGGCTACGAGCGAGGCCAGGCCAATTCCCAGTCGATATGTGTCGGCCGCGATATGAGAACACACAGCGAGCCTCTGGCGTGTGCGCTGATAGAAGGGATGAACGCCACCGGTGCAAATGTGATTGATATAGGGATGATTGATACTCCGCAGATGTACTTCGCAATCAATCACCTCGGCACCTGCGGAGGTATTCAGGTCACAGCCTCACATAATCCGGCCAAGTATAACGGGTTTAAGATATCCGGTCTGCAGGCCAGACCTGTCGGTGTGAATACCGGCTTGAAAGATATCGAACATATCGCGATGGCCCTGCTTCACACCAAAGGCCGAGCGGGCGGCTCCGTGGAAAAATATGACTTAACCGGCGACTACAAAAATCATGTGTTAAAGTTTCTTCGACCTAACATAAGAGAGCTGAAAATTGCTGTGGATGCTTCAAACGGAATGGCCGGCAAAATGGTGCCCCTGATTTTCACCGGGTTGCCCATAGAAATAATCGCCCTCAATTTTGAGCATACGGGGAAATTCAAACATGAGCCGAACCCGCTTATTGAAAAAAACCTGGCAGAGGTGAAAAATGCTGTAAAGAAACAGGGCTGTGACTTTGGGATTTGTTTTGATGGTGACGGCGACAGACTGATGATGGTCGACGAAACGGGTACAAATATCAGTTGCGACCTTCTGACGGCTTTGATGGTGCCTTATTTTCTCCAGGCCAGCCCAAAGTCAACCATCGTTTATGATTTGCGAAGCTCTCTGGTGGTATCCGAAGAAATCGTCAAGGCCGGAGGCACCCCGCGAAGAGAGCGCGTCGGACACGTATTTATGAAAAAGGCCATGCGGGACTCACACGCCGTGTTCGGCGGAGAAGTTTCCGGGCACTTTTATTATCGCGACAATTTCTATGCCGATTCGGCCATGATTACCGTCGTGCACGTACTGAACATCGTCAGCGACGCCAACAGGCCTGTAAGCGATTCTTTCCGGCCACTGCGCCGGTACCACGCTACCGGCGAGGTGAACTTCAAGGTCGATGATAAAAAGGCCAAAATGGCCGAACTCGCAAAATTATACGCCGATGCCCAGCTCGATTACCTCGATGGTGTGACTGTTCGGTACAAAAAGTGGTGGTTCAATTGTCGGCCGAGCAATACCGAACCGCTGCTGCGGCTGAATGTCGAGGCCAAAGAAAAAGAGTTGCTCGAAGAAAAATTCTCTCAGCTTAAAAAGCAAATCGGCAGGCCCGTGTAATATGAGCTTTCCTTAGCTAAGAACCAATCTTTATTCTGCTTCAATTTTCCAAGGGGATGGAAATGGAAATTTATACAAAGACATATCAAACGCCGAATGGTCTGGTGGAAGGAGTTCAGACAAAGTGGGCTGGGTTTAACATCCTGCTGGCAACCGGCTCCAAAGGTTTTCTGGCCTGTCCGGCCATTGATGTAGACGCCTGCGGCCGGTACGGTGTCGCTGCGGCAATAGTTGAAAGCACAGCGGACAATCCGATAGGTACCCTTGAGCGCTTCGCCGACCGGAAAATCACAAAAGCAAATACAAGGGCAAAAGCCCTCGGCATCAGGCAAGGTATGAGCGTCATCGACGCCTTCGCCCTGATAGCATAAGGGTGATTTCCGTGACCACCGACATCGAAACTGCGCTTACCGGCGAGTAACAACGGATATGCGATTTTCGCAGTGGAATGCGCCGGCCTGCTGTTTTGCCGCACTACTCGTAAATTGGGTTTTTGCTTTACAGAGACCTTCGCCCCAGGTAAAATCCTTATTTGAATCGAACGGGAACCTAACCATCGCATAAAAAAAATGGCTGGCAAAGTAATTATCGATACCGAACGCTGCAAGGGTTGCGGTCTCTGTGTTTTAGTCTGTCCAAAAGGTCATCTCGTCATCTCAAAGCGCTCCAATAAAAATGGTTTCTTCCCTGCGGAAATCTGTAGTTTTCCTTGCACTGGCTGCGCTTTATGTGCCGTTATTTGCCCCGAGGCAATAATCGCCGTATATCGGGAGAGCGACTTAGTGGCCGGCCAAGCACGTGGGAAAACTAACGCAGGTTTGACTGAGGAAAAGCTGTGAGCCCCGTTAGAAATTCCATAACGAGGAAAAATATGAGAGAAAAAGGAGACACTTCTAACGGTGTGAGCGAAAGGACTCTGCGCTGTGGTAATGAGGCCCTTGCAGAAGCGGCCGTTCTTGCGGGCCTCGACGCCTATTTCGGCTATCCGATTACCCCGCAGAACGAAGTCACCGCTTATATGTCAAAACGAATGCCTGAGCAGGGCCGCGTCTTTATCCAAAGCGAAAGTGAACTTGCAGCCATCAATATGGTATTCGGGGCCTCCGCCACCGGAAAAAGAGCGATGACAAGCTCCTCCAGTCCCGGTATCAGCCTCATGCAGGAGGGCATGAGCTATCTGGCCGGCGCCGAGCTGCCTGCGGTCGTTGTCAACGTAATGCGAGGCGGCCCTGGCCTTGGCAACATCGCCCCCTCACAGGGCGATTATTTCCAGGCCACGCGCGGGGGCGGACACGGCGATTATCGCACCATCGTGCTTGGACCATCCACCGTGCAGGAATTAGCCGACTGTATGCCCCTTGCCTTTGACTTGGCCGACAAATATCGAATGACCGTCGTCGTGCTGGCCGATGGCATCCTCGGCCAGATGATGGAGCCGGTCGTACTCCAGGAAAAACCCAGACCCGAGCTGCCGCCCAAGGACTGGGCACTGACAGGAGCACAGGGCAGAGAGCAAAATATCGTCCGCTCTCTGTGGCTAAAGGAAGGCGCGCTCGAGGAGCATAACTATAAGCTGCAGGCCAAATACAGGCAAGTCCAGGAAACGGAAGTGCGTTGTGAAGACTACAAGATTGATGATGCTGATATTATCGTGATTGCCTATGGCGTGGCGGCAAGAATCGTGCGCTCGGCGGTCAATAGGGCAAGGCAAGAAGGCGTTAAGGCCGGATTGATACGGCCTATTACGCTTTGGCCTTTTCCGCACGAGCAAATCAGTAGAGCCGCAGAGGAATTTCGGATTTTCCTGACAGTTGAGATGAGCTGCGGACAGATGGTCGAAGATGTGAAACTGGCGGTAGCCGGTAAAGTGCCCGTACTATTCTACGGACGCCCCGGCGGCGGTATACCCACCGTCGATGATGTTCTGGAGAATATCAGACAGTTGACACTGCCGTTGAAAAGGTTGGTACCATGAAAGCTGTATTTGCGCGAACGCCAAGTCTTAAAGACCAACCGACACATTATTGTCCCGGATGCGGGCATGGAATCGCTCATCGATTGGTAGCCGAGGTAATCGACGAGCTGGACATACGAGGCCGAACCATTGGCATAGCGCCGGTAGGATGTTCTGTGCTGGCATACGATTACCTTGATGTTGATATGGTCGAAGTAGCACACGGCAGAGCACCGGCAGTGGCAACAGGTATGAAAAGGACCAATCCGGACAAGATTATCTTTTCCTATCAGGGTGACGGCGACCTTGCTGCCATTGGCACCGGTGAGATTATTCACGCTGCCCACAGGGGCGAACAAATAACGGTTATATTCATCAACAACGCGGTTTTTGGAATGACCGGCGGACAAATGGCACCGACAACCATTCCCGGGCAGGTTACGGCAACCACACCAGTCGGTCGAGAAGTGGTCGGCCAGGGTTACCCGCTGCAAGTGTCAGAGTTGTTGGCGGTGCTGCCCGGTGCTGTTTACGTGGAGCGATGCTCTGTGCATAACCCGGCCCGCATTCTCAGGGCAAAGAAGGCAATCAAACATGGCTTTGAGCTGCAGCTCAATGGTACCCACGGGCTGTCGCTGATTGAGGTGCTTTCACCCTGCCCCACATATTGGCGAATGACGCCGGCCAAGGCAATGGAATGGGTCGAAACGGAAATGACAAAGGTTTTCCCGTTAGGCTGCTTGAAAGATGTATGATACGAAACACGAAATACGAAATACGAGATACCAACTACGAAAAACGAACTACGAAGAAGTGATTATCGCGGGTTTCGGCGGCCAGGGAATCATACTCGCCGGAAAACTCCTGGCTCAAACCGCGATGACCGCCGGCAGAGAAGTAACCTATATGCCCGCCTACGGCGCCGAGGTCCGCGGCGGTACGGCTAATTGTGCGGTTGTTATCGCAGATGAGCCTATTGCCTCGCCACTTGTCAGCAGGCCCAACTCGCTCATCGCAATGAACAAGGCATCGCTCAATAAATTCGGCGGGCGCGTCAAACCCGGTGGACTGCTGGTGTTCAACAGTTCTCTCATTGACGAGAAAAATCTGGACTCGCTGGATGAGACTATCGACATATTGCCGGTGCCCGCCGACGAGTTCGCAGTCGAATTAGGCAATCAAAAAGCCTCTAATATGGTCGCGCTTGGAGCGTATCTGCAAAAAACAGGCCTCTTCAGCGCCGATGCAGCCGCACAGGCTCTGCCCGATGTACTTGCCAGGCGGTATCATAAAACACTGCCGGTGAATACCAAAGCTTTGCACCGAGGTGCTAAATTTGCCAAAACGACGGACAGCATCCAGCTATGAGAAACGAAATTCTCCAGCGCGGTATCTTCGGGCCTTTCAACAGCGGGCGCGGCAGCGATTTCAGCCTCCGAATGGCACCGATGATAGATATGATATTTCTGCTGCTGATATTCTTCCTTGTTGCGGGAAAATGGAGACCGGAGGAAAGTTTTCTCCCGATGCAGTTGCCTGCCGCACAGGCTCAAACTCACATCGTTGGAGAAATTGAGCCTCTGATAGTACATATTTGCGCCATGCCAGCCGGCTGCGGCGTCGACATAGGCCGCCGCCACGTGCAGTTAAAAAGTCAAAACATCGATGCAGATTTGGTCTTGTTGATGGAACAACTCAGACAGTGCCTTCGTGAGCAGAAGAGATTTGCCGCCGACCCGGTCGAAATTGTCTGTGACGCGGCAGTGAAGTGGGACTACCTCGCAAAAATATATAATGTGTTTTTCGGTGCAGGCCTGACCGACATTACATTCCGAATGACGGAGTAACCCCAGTGGGCAACTCAGATGAATGTAAGGCCAAGATTTTAACCGCTTTGTTTATGGTGTTTCTCCTTTTATCGGCAGATGAAAGCTCAGCCAATACAGTCCCGACCGCCGGGGAAATTGACAGCCTGGCCGAAAGAGTAAACCAGACCAGCAATACATTTATGCAGCGAAGCCTCGAACTGCGCCTCAGATACGAATACAGCGGCAAATTCCTAAATCCAAATGACAGACAGAAACTACACCGGCTTGCCGAAGAAACCAGTGAGCGTCTGCGCACCATTGCAAAAGAGCAAAAAGAGTTCAGGCAGAAGATTGAAGACTACCAGGGTGATGATTGGGACGACAAGTATGGCTCGACAGGCCTGTGGCGAAAACTGGCTGCCGACATCTACATAACGACCTTGTGCAACTGTGAAATTGATTTCTATCTTGCCCTGGCGTCGCAGCAACCACAAAAAGACAAGCTCTTACACGAAATTCTGGCCCGAGTAGATTCGCTAAGCCGAACCAACAGTCTGCCATACTTGCACCTGTTAAAGGCCCGCGTTTTTGCCCTGCTGGCCATCGCAGACCCGGCATACATAAAATCTGCAAAAAAAGAACTTGATACCCTCTGCTCTCAACGTGACATAAAACCTTCAACCGCTTTCAGAGCAGCGATAGAGAGAATTAAATTACTCGGCGAGGAACAACCGGACCGGCTGAAAACATTAACTGAAGAGCTTGCACAAAGCCGCTGCGCACAGGATTTTGAACTGATTTTGTCACTGGCTATTCTGCAGCGGAGGCTAAACCACCCCGAAGCCCTTGAGAGAATCGTTCACCTTTGGCCCCAAACAAAAGATTTTCTCGGCTCGCTCATACTGTCTGAGTTGGCCGGCGCAATGGAGACAGCACAGCCAACAAAGCAAGCCTTAACCAGGATTAGTGTCTTCGAAGCAGAACTTGCCGCCCGCGCCGCCTCGAAAGACCACGCCCCACAGCACGGGCAGTTGCTGGATTGCCTCTCAAATACCCAAAAATTTCAAACCCCTCTGATAATGTACGTCGCCGCATCACAACTTGCAGACTCATCACCGCCCAAAGCAGTTGACCTCTTGATAACATCAAGCCGCCTGCAGCAACAGCGAAAAACTGATATGCTCAATATGGAACCCCGCACGGTCGCCGAACAGGCTGCTCAACTCGCCTACAATTCTTTTGCAGAAGGCTCACTTAACTGCACAATTGCTCTCGAAGCTTTTGAGAACTACATCGCAATGGCGGAAGAAAAAATCAATGAGGACCTGGAGTACCTCTACAGTTCCGTCTTGAATAGTTGCGGCCGACAGACAGAAAGCAAAGAACTGCTGGGAAAAATAGCAAATCGTCCTGCTGGAAAATGGCGGAACAGAGCAAGACTCGACCTGATAATACAGACTGCGCAGCAAGGCCCGAGTAAACAGCAGCATCGGCAATTACTCACCCGCTTGAGCAGCTTAATCACCGACCGGGATGAAAATACCAGCCAAATACGAGCAGAGGCAGTAGCCACCTATTGTCAACTGCTTCTGGAATCTGGAGACAAGGCTCATGCTCAAAAAGTCCTGCAGATTCTCGCCGATGCCGAAAACGCTCGTGTCCCGAATCTGAACGCCCTAAAATCAAAAGCTCTGCGTCAGTTGGGCAGATTGGAGCAGGCAGCCAAGTCTCTGCTCAGGGTCAGCGCAGCGAACTGTTGTGAACACGTCGACGAAGCGATGCAGCTTCTATCGGAAATCATTGCCAGAATCGAACTGTGGCCGAACAAGGCAGGTGATTTTTCGGAGTTCGTGACCAATTGCAGGAAACTGGCAAAAATGTGCGTGGGCTGTTTCGACGGCCCGCCGCAGCGGAAATCACAGCTACTCTTAGCTGAGCTGACTATCTTCGCAGCAGATGAAGATAAGCTGGAGCTGGCCGCGGCAGAGACACTGCTCAGAAATTTGGCTCAAGACAGTTCCGTGGACGATGGGCGGTTGCTTCGCTGTCGAGCCAGGCTGTTCAGTCGGCAGGGCAGGTTTGACCAGGCGGCGCAGTTGTGGGCCCGGCTTGCCAAAATGCAAAAAACCGCCGAACCTGCACATGCGCGCCGAAGCTGGAACTGGTGGCGCGCCAAGTTTTATGAGCTTTACTATTGGTCTAAACAGCCGAAAACAGACAAGAAAAATATCCTGCATACCGTCGAGGTCCTCGAAAATAGTTTCCAAAATATTCCGCCGTTCTGGGCCGAAAAACTCAACTCGCTGAAAGAATCGTGCGCTGCCGGATTGAGCAAAGCACGTAAATAGTTCCTGTTGCGGAAATGAGGTTTTGTCATTCCTGCGAAAGCAGGAATCCAGTTTTTAGCCCGTAGACCCCTGCTTTCGCAGGGGTGACATCGGTGGGTTTGCTTTCCGCAACAGGAACTAAATAACTTGCCTGACCAGTGTGGCCGGGTTACAATATCCGGCATAAAACAGTTGTGTCGAATATCTAATCTGAGAACAGGAAGACTATCATGGCTAAGCAGTCAGGTGGCAGGAAAGGCAAAGTACTCTGCAGTTTTTGTGGCCGGTCGGCAAGTCGGGCTGGAACGCTGATAGAAGGGCCTAACAAAGTTTTTATTTGTCCGGAATGTGTGGACCTCTGTTACGACATCGCCCGGCAAAACCTCAAACAGCTCACCAAAGCCCCAATGAATATCAAAGAAATGCCCGCGCCAAGACAAATCAAGGAATATCTGGACCAGTACGTGATTGCCCAGGACCGGGCCAAAAAATATCTTTCCGTAGCCGTGCACAACCATTACAAACGGCTGCTCCACGCCAACATCGCTGGCAGCGACGTAGAAATAGACAAATCCAACGTTCTGTTAATTGGCCCGACAGGCTCCGGCAAAACCCTCCTCGCCCGAACGCTCGCACGGTTCCTGGAAATGCCTTTCGCAATATGCGATGCCACCACCGTCACCGAGGCCGGATACGTCGGTGAAGATGTTGAAAATTTTCTCCTTCGGCTGCTACAGTCGGCAGACTACGATATTGAAGCCGCTCAGCAGGGAATCGTTTATATCGATGAAATCGACAAAGTGGGCAAAACCAGCCAGAATGTCTCGATTACCCGTGATGTCTCAGGTGAAGGAGTGCAGCAGGCCCTTTTGAAGATGCTCGAGGGTACAATCGCAAACATACCGCCCCAGGGCGGAAGAAAACACCCCGAACAGGCCTACATACAAATTGATACCGCCCAGATACTCTTCATTTGCGGTGGAACCTTTGTCGGGCTGGAAAACATCGTAAAAAAAAGACTTGGCAAAAAAATGATAGGCTTCAATTCGGAACTGGCTGAGCCAACAGACGAAAAAACCGAGTACACCGACATAATCCGTCAGGTCATACCAGAAGACATCATCGAGTATGGAATGATTCCCGAGATGGTAGGACGCCTGCCGGTTATTACAACCCTCTCTGCGCTCGGTGAGAGCGCATTGATGGATATTCTGACCAAACCGAAAAATGCCCTTATCAAGCAATATGAGAAATTCTTCGAGATGGAAGATGCCACGCTTGAGTTCACAAATGAGGCCTTACACGCCTTGGCACAGAAAGCACTCGAGCGTGACACCGGTGCCAGGGCACTGCGCTCGATTGCCGAGGAGCTGATGGTCGACCTGATGTATCAACTGCCGGAAGAACCTAAAGGCTCAAAATACGTGGTTACTCGGGACATCGTCGAAGGCAAAGCTAAACTGTCAACGGCAAAGAAGAAGGCAAAAGCAAAAAAAGAATCGGCATAAGGACAGGTTAGCCCGGTTCTCAAAGCCCGGAATTCCAATATGACCCGTGCAGGTAGAAACAGAACAATAACACTCACTGAATCCGAAACCAGCTACTACGAAAAAGACCTGACCCACGTTTCCGGCCCGGTAGGGGTCCAGGCGGTTGAGAACAAAATACTAAATCAGGACATTTTTGAAATCCTAGCCTTTTTGCCGCTCAACTTTGTTGACTTGTTGATATTGGACCCCCCTTACAATCTCAACAAAACCTTCAAATCCACCAGCTTTAAGAAGAAAAGAATCACCGAATACGGCGAGTGGTTTGAGAGCCGGCTGGTCGGGCTGTTGCCAAAATTGAAGAACACAGCTACTGTTTATGTCTGCTGTGACTGGTATTCCTCAACGGCAATTCATCTGGTTCTCGAAAAATACCTGAAAGTGCGCAATAGAATTACCTGGGAAAGAGAAAAAGGCAGAGGCGCCAGAAAAAACTGGAAAAATGCGTCAGAGGATATCTGGTTTGCAACTGTCTGCGATGATTACGTATTCAACGTTGAGGATGTAAAGCTCAAACGCAGAGTCCTCGCACCATATACAGACACGAATGGAAATCCCAAAGACTGGGAGAATACTTCTCACGGCCAATTTCGCCTGACACATCCGTCGAATCTGTGGAACGATATCACTGTGCCTTTTTGGTCGATGCCGGAGAACACCGACCACCCCACGCAAAAAAGCGAAAAACTGCTGGCCAAGCTAATCCTCGCAAGCACAAATGAGAACGACTTCATTTTCGCCCCGTTTATGGGTGTTGGAAGTACCGTTGTAACAGCCAAAAAGCTCAATCGCAGATTTCTCGGCGTTGAAATTGAACGCCAGTATTGCCTGCTTGCCGCTAAGCGTTTAGAACTGGCTGAACCGAATTCAACCATCCAGGGCTACCGCACCGGCGTCTTCTGGGAAAGAAATGCTCTGGCTGTACAAAAAAGAAAAACAAAAAATAAAAAACCCGGAGTCTTGGCAAAGATGACTTGACGGACCCTCCGGAAGGTTACATCGAGTCGCTCGTGTTGTTCTTCAGGGTCGCTAATTGGATATTCGCAGCGCTGCTCGCGGCAATAGCCGCAAGGGCATATTGAGCCTCGGCAAAACAAACGTTCTTATCAATCCGCAAAGTTACAACCTTCTGGTTTGGCGGAACATCCTTCAAACGAATATCAATTAACTCCGCCAATCTATCAACTATCTCCGAGTAGCTTGACGCAGCGAGCTTTTCCGACCCGACCGCAAAGTCGACACCTGCCTTATCTGTTTTCATAACCGTGACGGTAGTAACGCCGAGGTGGCTGTCAAAATCACTTTCCGCAAACTCACAGCCGTCCGGTACGGCCACGGGGAAATTTTCCGCCTGGATAAACTGACAGACCACCATAAAAAATATGATAAGTAAAAACACAATATCGATAACAGCCGTCATGTTAAACAACTGCGTACCGCCGCGGAAGCGACCGCTAATTCCGTAGGGCATAGACCCCTTCCTTTCGCCCTGTCGTCATCAAGGCAAAGTCTGGCGAATCGTTTGTGTCCGGCTGGGTCGAATCTCCCGGATGGGCAAGCTTTCTTTTGTCTGCTGGTCCTTGTTAGTCTGCTGCTGCTTCAAACTACGTTTTACTTCCGGCATAATATTTTCAGCTTCGACCATCGCATCGCTTATCAGAGTTTCAATCCGGTTCCTGAATACCCCGTGTATCGCCAGTGCGGGTATCGCGATAAACAAACCCCAAAACGTCGTTACCAAGGCAGTCGAAATCCCTTCAGCTAACTGCGCAGGCTGCGGCTGTCCACCCGCTATCACTATCGCATTGAACAGTTTTATCATTCCGAAAACCGTCCCGAACAGCCCCACCATCGGCGAAACATTGCCGATTAGACTAAGCCATTCAATCTTGCGCAAAAGCTCGCCGGCCTGCTCCTGCAGCGACTCAATAAGGCTGCTTCGCATTCGGAACCAGTCACCGCTGCCCTTGGCAAACGCCTTTGCAACAGCCGTACTGACAAAATCCTTTTGCCCTCCAGCTTCTGCCTTTATTGCTGCCGGCCCAGACCGCTCTATAATCTCGATAATCCTGCCGCCCACGCCGGGAGGGAGAAGCCTTTTTCGGCGAATGGTAAGACTGTGCTCGGCCGCCAGGTAAACCATAATAAGTGACATCGGCAAAAGGATAAACCACACAATAGGTCCGCCGGCTGTAATAAATTGCTCAAAGAAACTCTCCGTCTGCGCCGCTCCTGTGCCAGGGCCAAAGTGGCTGCGCACCACCGCCATTATCACACCTACTACGGCGAGCAGCACAACTAACAAGAAAACTATCTTTGGCAGAAAGTGCTTACTCATTTTTGTCTTTTTGGTGGTAGTCATTTATTGATAGTCAAATATCTCTGTCTTCTCACCTGCGGCTGTCCGTGACCAAAACAAATTCTCCGCCGCTCACGCTGGCTATCGCCTGAAGCATTTTACGGTCGTTACTCTGCGGCCAAAAGCCAATCGTATTGATTCTTGTCCCGGACGCAAATCGCTTCAGCAGATTTGTTATTTTCTCCGAAGTTTTCTGCGTATCTTGCTCTGTCAACTCGAATCCGTCGGTGAGAAAATAAACGACTGAAGGGCCAAGGCCAGCGGCGTCATGAATCTGAACCGCCCTTTCAAGCGACGCGATCGCGTTGGTTTGCCCGGACGGCCTCACTGAGTCGATAAAACCGTACGCAGCGAATTTGCTCGGGTCGCTTGCTCGCAGCATTCGGCCGCCGCCAAATTCCAACACCTTGCCGGCGCCAAAGAATATAATGTCAAAATACTGGTCCTGCTGAAGCTTCCTGACGGACTTTTTAAGCTCCTTTCGAACTCGACCGAATGCACCTGCCATACTTCCGGAACAATCTACAATGTAGCACACCTTGCGTCCGCCCGCGGAGCTTCCAAAAAACTCAATCCGTTCCGGCAGGAGTTTGTTGCTTGCCAATGGAAAAACGCCCTGTGGCCCTTGAGTTCTTACCAAATCGCCCAAACTTTCTGCGCCCGGCTTTATGCCGTCAAGAGTGCAAACCAACGAAGATTTTGCTACGCTGGTGCCATCAAATTGCTGTACCGTAGGCTTGCTTATCTTAGGCTTGGGAATTATTGCAGCAGCCTGCATCAACTCTTTCACACGGCTTACTCTCGCTATCGGTACAGGCTGCTGTCGGCTTTCGGGCTTCGACCACGGAAATTTGGCAAAACCAAGTGCCGTCAGTATTGCCAAATGCACACCAACCGACACCGTCCACGCCCAGAATGTCACACTGCCCCTTCGCACAACTCGAACCCTCCTTTGGTTCAGTCCACTACTTCCACCTGGGAAAGACCCGGCACCAATAGCTTATATACTAATATCGCATCGCCGTTGTGCAGCCGAATACATCCTCGGGAACCTGCCGTGCCTATTGTTTTTGGGTCCTTCGTTCCGTGAATGCCAAAGCCGGTCTGGTCTTTGGCACTGCCCTCAACACCTTCCAGACCTATCCATCTTGAGCCCAAAGGATAATCAGGGTCGCTTGGGTAAAGCACTTGCGCGGTGTCCGGGTCGGTCCACGGTGGTTTTATCAGTTTACCGTCCCCCTTAACCACCCAGAGTCCTGGCGGTGTCTCCCTGCCTGGCTGGCCAAGCCCCACCGGAAAACTTCGCACAAAGGTCTTTTGAAGGAAAACGTCCATAGTGAAATGCGAACGATGTACCCTTGCGTGGAATGGTCCGTTAATGACTTTTATCTTCCGTCCCGCCTGCAAAGTCTCAGGCCGCGAAATGCCGTTGATATGGGCAAGAATTTCCCACGGGACATTGTGCTGCGTGGCAATTGCTGAAAGCAGGTCGCCCGGCTGGACTTCGTAACTTTCGCAAAGCGTATCTTCAGGGAACACCGTGCTGCTGAACAGCCACCTGTCTGCAAGGTGAGCAAGTTGGGCTTTCACGAAATTCCGCCTCTCGGCACTGGCAGCGAGCATCAGCGACTCATTCAGTATGTCACGTGCTTTTACGCATTTTGCCGGCTGTGTGCTGATTAACTCCATAGCTTCGCTGACCAGTTCAGATACCTTATCTTCCGGTTCAACGCTCGGCACGGGCTGAAGCTCCGGCACGTTTGGTTCAGTCACCAGAGCACCGGCCTGGCCAATTTGCTCGTCCGCAGCCGGCCGCTCACCCTTTTTCGCCGATGGACTGCGAAGAATCAGGGTAATCACTCCCACGGCAATCAGCAACGCTGAAATAATGTATAGCCATTTTTGTATTTCGCTTCTTCTGCCGTGGGAAGGGAAACGGGCCATTTTACTCTCCTTGCTCGTTGAGAAAGTGCGTTATTTTTTCATCCGTTACCAGAAAATTCATCGGCACATCGGTCGCAGTAACCGGTACCGACTCAACCACCTGCTCGGCGAAAGCGAAGCCGCACCTAAGTGCCCTGACTTCTTTGTTCGCGAAAAACCTGTCGTAATATGAACTGCCCCGGCCGAGCCTGTTGCCCACAGCGTCAAACGCTAATCCCGGTGTGACCACCAAATCAATCTCATTGAGCGGTACGGCCGCGCCCTTTGTCGGGTTCCGCAGGCCCCTGCTGTCGGTCGAAAAATCTGTCTGTAGTGAATTGTGGGGGCCATTTATCTGCACCGGTATCATTTTTCGCTGCTGCCAGGAAATCCGCGGAACGGCCACTATTTTCCCTAATTGCCAGCCGGCTAAAATCGCCTCAGAAGTATCCACCTCGTGGTCAAGCGATAAAAAGAACATAATTACCTTCTGCGACGAGTCCTGGAACTGCGGCGTTGAGACCAGATTCCGGCATGCTCTGGTGCTCTTGTCACTCCTTTGCTCGGCGCTCAACTCACACAGACGCTTCTGCAATGCCAAACGCAATTGCTCCTTGTCCATTACTTTGTTCTCTGGTTCGCTTCACGTATCCTGCTTCGTCAGGTTTCCACGCTTACTATCTTGTATCAGGGTTTGGAGCTTTTGTAAATAACGCTTAATCATTTTTTCATGCCCTCGTTCTGTCGGCGTATAGTATTTTTTCTTCACGCCTTCCGGCAGATAGTCCTGCGGCACGAAACCTTCTGCAAAATTGTGCGGATACCTGTAATCGCATCCGAAGCCCAGCTTTTTCGCGGCCTGGTAATGGCTGTCTTTCAAATGTTTTGGTACAGGTATAGTCGTCTCGGATTTCACATCCGCACAGGCTTTCCATATCGCCGAAGCTGCAGCATTCGATTTTGGTGCACACGCAACATATAAAGCCGCCTGTGCCAGCGCCAGTTGTGCTTCCGGCAGGCCGACAAACTCCGATATCTGCACCTCCGCCGCAGCCAAAACTGTCGCCATTGGGTCGGCATTTCCCACGTCCTCCGCCGCACATACCGCTATGCGCCTGGCAATGAAGCGTACATCCTCGCCCCCCGCTATCATCCGCGCAAGCCAATAGACCGTGGCATCAGGCGCCGAGCCTCGCATGCTCTTTTGCAGAGCGCTTGCCAGGTCGTAGTGACTGTCACCTGTCCGGTCGTAGTTAATCGTCTTTTGCTGTGTCGAGTCTTTGGCGATTTCCAGGTCGAAGCGTATCTTGGCCCCAGGCTCACGCACAGCCTGCGACAGCACCCCTATCTCCAGCGCCGTCAGGGCCTTTCGGGCATCCCCGTCACTGGTAACGGCCAGAAACTTGAGTACCTTCTCGTCCACCTCGATGTCGTATTTGCCGAGTCCTCGCTGTCGGTCGGCAATTGCCCTTTTCAGAACTTCCAAAACCTCGTCAACCGTCAGAGGCTCAAAGTGAAACACTGTGCTGCGCGAAATCAGCGGCGAATTAACCGAAAAAAAGGGATTCTCCGTAGTGGCGCCTATCAGGATTAAAACTCCTGACTCCACATCGTCCAACAGCACATCCTGCTGAGCCCGGCTGAAGCGGTGAATTTCATCGATAAACAGTACCGTCCGGCTGCCGCTGGCTGCCAGTCTGTCCCTGGCGGCGGCGATTATCTCGCGGATGTCCTTAACGCTCGCCGCCGGTGCACTGAGGTAATAAAACTCGGCCTTTGTATAATTCGTGATAACCGCTGCCAGCGATGTCTTGCCTACCCCTGGCGGCCCGTAGAAAATAAGACTACTCAGCCTGTCGGCCTCTAACATCCTCGCAAGCAGCTTATCACTTCCGATAAAATGCCTTTGCCCGACAAATTCACCAAGATTTCTCGGCCTCATCCGAACCGCCAAAGGCGCAGCGCTGCCAATATTGGCCTCTTCACTGCGGCTAAAAAGCGTCTTATCGCGCTTCTTTTCAACCATCGGCTATAGTATACTTCACAAGTGCGAAACTGTCGAAAGTATATTTTTCAACCCCGCAACTGAAGCCTGACAAAAATAGTCACCTGGAAATTATCAAATATTTTCAAAATCGCCTTGACATAACCGGCCCAGTACCTTAAAAAAGCAACTTCGCGTATCGAACGTTATGAAAATAACTCAAGGAGAACAAAATGGACAAAAGAACAAAATTTACCCTTGACGAAACGGAAATACCTACTCAATGGTATAATATTCTGGCAGATTTGCCCGAGCCACTACCGCCGATTTTGCACCCAGGTACAGGAAAGCCGGTAACCCCCGATGACCTGGCACCTCTGTTTCCCATGGAACTAATCAAGCAAGAGGTGAGCACCGAACGCTGGATTGACATCCCTGAGGAAGTGCGTGATATTTATCGATTATGGAGGCCAACTACCCTATTTCGGGCGCATAGATTGGAGAAAGCCTTAGATACGCCAGCTAAGATTTTCTACAAATATGAGGGCACAAGCCCCCCTGGAAGTCACAAGCCCAATACTGCGGTAGCTCAAGCCTATTACAATAAAATGGAGGGCATCAAGCGCATCACCACCGAGACGGGAGCCGGGCAGTGGGGAAGCGCCCTATCCTTCGGCGGTGCTTGCTTTGGCCTTGAGATTAAGGTCTATATGGTCAGGATTAGCTATGACCAAAAGCCTTATCGTCGCGTAATGATGGAGACCTGGGGCGCCAAGTGCGTGCCCAGCCCCAGCAGCGATACCAAGGCAGGGCGGGATATGCTGGCGAAAGACCCCGATTGCCCCGGTAGCTTAGGTCTTGCCATCAGCGAAGCAGGAGAGGATTGTGTATCCCGTGATGATACCCACTATTCGCTAGGCAGTGTGCTTAACCATGTCCTGCTACATCAAACAATCAATGGGCT
>JAUWIU010000057.1 GCA_030608075.1 Phycisphaerae bacterium | reverse complement strand
TTTGGATTTTGAACATTCGATATTGTTTCGGATTTCGGATTTCGTGCTCTCGCCGTGCTGCGCTCGTCGCAGCAGGTCGGATTTTACCAAAAAATAAGGTTTTATGGTGCTAAGTTGCGCTGTAGTATTAGCTGTGTCTGCTTTTCTTGTTTATTGCGGGCGTGTAGATAATCAGCCGCTCGACATCAGCACAAAGACAACCTTTGATATACTGGAGATTAGTTCCAGTAACAGAAAGTAAGGTTGTCATGGCACATCTTTATAAACGACGTAGGCAGTTCTGGATTTGCTATTATGTTAACGGCCAGAGAGTTCAAAAATCACTTAAGACAGATAATGAGCGTATTGCCCGAGACAAAAAGCGGAAAATTGAATACGAACTTTCACTTGGGGACTTTCATATAACTAGCAGGCTTCTCTTGCCGGTGGTGCTGGAGGATTTCTCTAAATACCGTCCTATCTTTCACAAGTGCGACGCGACCATTCGAGGCCATGTCTTCTGCTCTTTTTTGGCCCTGTTGTTGCGCAAAGAGTTGGAGAATCATCTTGAACAGAAGGGCTTAACAGTTGAATGGGCAGATGTGACCAGCGACTTGGATAATCTGGTGGAAATGGAAATTGAGGTATCATCGGATAAGCGTTACACAATTCGTAGCCACACAGCAGGTACGGTGGCCAAGGTTTTTGGTGCCTGTGGTGTTGCGTTACCGCCGATGCTGAGTCAATGCTGAAAACCGTGGATACGTTCGACTGCGAAGGCTAAAAACGTGACACTATGGAAAATCAGATTTTGTAACTACTTGCAATTAAAGAAGTTACAAATTCCAAGTGTAGAAGATGGGTTAGACAGGAAAATTGACAAATAAGGTCCTCCGCCGAACGAGTGTAGAAATTAGCCGGCAAACCAGCACTCTGTTAAATTAGACTCGATGGGTTGTCATTCCGCACTTGATGCGGAATCCAGTTTTTCGAAAGTGCGGATTCCTGCTTTCGCAGGAATGACAGCTTACAAAACCAATCTTGACAAACTACTAATAGAAACGAAATGATAACAAGGGGAAAAGTAATGCTGTTACGGTATACCCAGAGCAACGAAAGCACACACTGGGCGCAAGAAGCACAACTTCATTGCTCGCAGCAACTAACCCTTAAGTGCTCAGTCACCACAAAGCTCGGCTAAGCACTTACTAACTTACATCTCACCCTTGGTTCAGATAGCACGTCGTCTTCTGAGCACAGCCAACATACCGGCTCCTAAGCCAAGCAGGCCTACCGTAGCCGGTTCAGGAATGCAAATGGTGTCGACACCGACCCTGTCCAGGCGACCGCCCGTACCACTAATTCTGATACAAATGCGCTCTTTCAGCGGATTAGGTTCGATATACCAACCCACCGTTAGTACGTACCATTGAGGGTCAGACTGTATCACCGATATGTCGCGATAGACTTCATTAACATAACCGTCCATCGTGGGGCTTGGCGTAATCGTGATGTGTGTGAGGTCTCTTTGAAATACTCCCTCAAGCCAGACTTCCTTATGGTCCTCGAGATTGGGCCGGTTGGGAATATCGAGCTTGATATCAAGCGGCTCTCCGGTCCAGACACCCTGGCGACCGTCCATTTGCGCCAAACAGCCGAAATAGTCAGGTGGCACCTCAGGCGTGCTAAGTTTAGCTTCAGGCTCACCATAGGGATTGAACAATGCCTCCGGGGCAGCGGGATTGTCGCTGTCGTCAAACGTCCACTCCTGCCATGTCGAACCCTCGTCTCCTCTGTCCCACCAAACCTGAGCCGGAACTGCCGAAGCGACGCCAACAAACACAATACTTATCAACAACACAGTAACCTTCTTCATCTTCTTTCCTCCTTACAATATCTCTTACACTTTCATTTAGAGACAAACATTAACCTCCACCATATTGGTATTTCACACGAATCCCAAGATTGCGCTCCTGGTAGCTTTAGCTTAACCTCTCCAACACCTCCTTTCATACACATACAGAGCCTATAATATTGCGTTTTTCCTGGATGGAAAGTACGAAATGAATAATCGGCAGCTACCTTAACCTTTTACAACTTCGTCTCTTTCCACTATCTTCACTTGATGATTGTATAGCCTGGTAAGATAGATGTCAAGTCTTTTTTTATTTTTTTTGAGAAAATCTTCATTTTTTTTGAGTTGCAGTTTCCACGCCAAAAAACGCACTTTTGGGAAACTGTAGCAGAATAACCCGCAATATTTCCCTAACCCCTTGTGAAGCAAAGCGTTATGTACAAATGTGTTTCTCATTGTTTCTTATTTTGTGCTATAACCGCCAAGGTCTTCGTTTTTTCGCAGTCGATAGCTGCTTTTGCACTAAGACCACCAACTTTCAGGTAGGCAGTTCCCCGGTAGCTTTGCTATAATCCCGCTTTTTGAGCCAAAAATTGGTTGCCTGCTTGGCTTGTAGTTCGCCGGCTGGCAGGGCGAATCGGAGTACCAGGCTTTTTCCGACTCAGGGTGAGGTCATTTTTTGCTCTGGTCGGGGACCGGCAGGCCGAGTTCGGACAGGACTTTTTTCATATCTTCCCAGACCCTTTTGCGGTTGTCGAGGGAGTAATTTCGCAGAAGATAGGCAGGATGATAGGTTGCCATGAGTTTTATGGTCGGCCTGGCAAAGCCGGGGTAGTATTCGTGGAATTGCCCCCGCAACTCGCCAATCGATTTTGTGCTTTCGAGCAAGGTTTTGGCTGCGTGGGCGCCAAGGGCCACAATGACGCGTGGACTTACCTGCTCGATTTGTCTTTGAAGATAGGGCAGGCAGTTTGCTACCTCATCCGGCTTTGGGTCGCGATTTTCTGGCGGTCGGCACTTGATTATGTTGCCGATGAAAACATCGCAGCGTTTGAGTTGCATAGCAGCGATTATTCTATCCAGGAACTTACCGGCCCTTCCGACAAAAGGCCGGCCCTGGGCATCCTCATCGGCTCCCGGGGCCTCACCGACAAAAAACAGCAAAGCGTTTGCACTGCCTTCACCCGCGACAGTGTTTGTCCGCAACGACCCAAGCGGACATTTGCGGCATTGGCGAACTTCGTCAGCGATTTTTTCGAGTTCCATTTCCTTGTTGTCGGTCGCCTCGTCATTCTGAATTTGCTGCTGCGTGAGGTCTCGTCCCCTGACCACGAAGCCGCCCGTAAGAAACTCATTCATCTCGAGATGCTGGCGAATAACTTTGTTAACGTTCCTCGGTTCTTGCATTGCGTCGAATTGTAATAGCGCTTTTAGCCTTATGCAACAGAAAAGTACGGTTTCCCACAGTCACATTCTTCTTGTAAGATGCTCTGAAAAGGCAAGACCTGGTTTTGTACGAGCGGCTGTAATAATAAGTTGCGCTAATAATAAGCTCGGATAATTAGCTTGCGGGTGTGGATGGAATTTGGTAGGATTATACGGATTTGCGGGCGTAGTTGAGCTGTTTGGACCGGATAATCTATCAGGGGCACTTATAATGCATATAGAAACGTTAAAGGTATTCTGTGATTTAGCTGAGCTGCTCAGTTTCTCCAGGACCGCTGAGAAGCACTTTCTAAGTCAGTCGGCGGTTTCGCAGCAGCTTGCACAACTGGAGCTTGTTCACAAGTGCCAGCTAATCAACCGAAAAAAAAGGCCGATTGAATTGACCAAAGAAGGACAGTTGCTTTACAAAGCCGCTAAGGAGATGCTTGACAGATATGAACAGCTAAAAAGCGAACTGAGTAGTCTGAAATCGTCAACTGGGTCAAGAATAAGCGTGGCGGCGATTTTCAGTATCGGGATGCATACACTGCCCAAGTATGTCAAGAGATTTATGGTCAAGTACCCGAATGTTAATGTGCGTGTTGAGTACTTCAGTGCCGCGAGGATTTACGAGCTGGTTTTGTCACGCGAGATTGATATTGGATTGGTGGCGATTCCCAAAAGAGACCAGAAGCTGGATGTACATGAGTTTGAGGATGAACCGTTGGTACTGGCGTGCAGCCCTAAACATCCTTTGTCGAAGGACTCGCAGATAGATATTCATAAGCTGCAATTTGAGAGATTCATCGCCTTTGAGAAGAACGTGCCGACACGAATATGGATAGACACCATTTTGCATCGCTATAGTACTTCTGTTCACCAGGTGATGGAATTCGATAATATCGAAACCATCAAGCGCGCTATCGAGATAAACTCGGGCGTGAGTATACTGCCTGAACCGACTCTTCTTCAGGAGGTTGCCGGGGGAACGTTGAAATCGATACCATTTTCGAACGAAAGATTCATCAGGCCGACCGGAATAATCGTTCGCAAAGACAGAGTTCTGGCTCAGGCCGGCCGATACTTTATCGAACTACTGCGTAAGAAAGCTCAACGAAGACAGCGTTAAGGATGTGGCAGATAAAGCATTTTCAATGGGCCGCCGACTATTAACAGCAGGAGAATCGATTTGCGAAAATTATGTCAATCAAAGCGGTAATATTTGATTTGGACGGTACGATAACGCGGCCTTATTTCGACTTTGACGCGATTCGAAAGGAAATGGGGCTGGATGGAAACGCCGGGCCTGTCTGGGAAGCGATTGGAAAGATGCCGCTGGAACAGCGTCGACGCACGGAAGAGATACTGCATTTCCACGAGCAAAAAGCAGTCGTAGAATCGAAGCTCAACGCCGGTGCGAAACAGACCCTGCAGGCCCTTCGTGATGCCGGGATTAGTATCGGGATATTGACGCGTAACAGGCGGAGCAATGCCTTGGCTGTCGCTGAGAAACACGGTTTGAAATTCGACGCAGTGGTTGGGAGAGAGGAAGGGCCGGTCAAGCCGGATGCGTTCGGCGTCGTGAAGCTGTGTGAGCAGTTTGGAGTCGCCCCTGAGGAGACTTTGCTTGTTGGTGATTATCTTTTCGATTTGCAGTGCGCAAAAGCAGCTGGCGCCGGCGCGGTACTTTTGGCCAATCACAATCAGGCTGAGGAATTTGCCGGACACGCTGATTTTACTATTGATAAACTTGAGCAAATACTTCAAATTGTTAAAAGCGTGAATAGTTCATAGCAAAAAGAAAGGAACCAATGGACAAAAAAGCGATATTGGGAATCTTTGTCATCGTTCTGTTCACGATGATGGGGACGTGGCAGGCCGGCGCGTGCACAGGAGATTTGGCCGAACAGACTGGGAGAAAAGCATGTGTGGAAAAGGTACAGGCCGAGGCGGTTGAGAGCGTTCTGGAACGACTGAATCAGAGCACCAGAAAGCTAAAAACGTACCAGTGTCAGGTTGAGTATGAATTGCGTCAGCCTTTGTTCGAATCAAGAAGTTTGAGGAAGGGCGCATTGTATTATCAAAGGTGCGGCGAAAAATCGAAACTCAGGATAAATTTCAATACGCTTAAGCAGGACGACGAAAAACAGAAGAAACACATCGAGGAATATATCTTCGACGGTATTTGGCTTACGCACATAGACCACCAGCTCAAACAAGTCAAGAAGCGTCAATTAGCCGAGCCGAACAACCCGGCGGAGGTTTTTGACCTGGTCAGCCAGAATTTCCCAATAATCGGCTTTACTAAGGTGGAAGATTTGCGGAAACAGTTTGAAATAGAATTAGTGGAGCAAAAGCAGGGCAAAGCTGCAACAACCACACAATTACATCTGAAAGTCAAGCCGGATTCGATTTATAAAGACGACTATGCGGTTATCGACTTTTGGATTGACGAAGAAAGTTACCTGCCGGCAAAGATAGTTGCCCGCTCTGTTGCCCGCTCTACAGAAGAACAGGACATTTACGAAATAAAGCTGGTGAAGCCCCGGATAAACAAAAAATTGGCCAAGAAGGTTTTTACAATTAAGATTGGCAAAGGTTTTGGCGAGCCCGAGATAATTCCTCTACGCAAAAAAACGCCACCGAAATAGGTAATTGCCGTTTTGCATTTTAGCCGAAGTATCTTTGATGAAGATGCAATAACAGTGAATAACAACAGCCAACAAAACCAGACAAGTCAGATGGCTACGGAAACGGTCGACCACGATGAGTTTCGCAAGCTTATTGCGGGACGGGGGCATAAGTTGCTGGCCATTGCGAAGCATGTCTCTGAAGAGGAATCGAGGACAAGAATGCTTGTACGTCCGCTGCTGGGCGAGCTGTTGGTCCAATCGACGCAGCTTGAGGAGCTTCTGGACGCGTACAACGCACGAAACAACCGCCGGTGGTGCCTGTTTCGGTCGCTGATAGCGGCGGTAAAGCTTTTTGCCGACCTGGGCTACGAGCTGCTTCATATCCAATACTCACTACCTGCTTACCAATTATTGCCCATTGAGCATGATTTCGGCAAGGCAACGGAAGAAGCTCTTGCATTTACGAAGGAGGCTTTGTTTGAGGCGTTGAAACGGTTGGTTGAGCAGGCATATAAGCTTGAGCTGGCGATTGCAGCGGAGCGGTCCTCCAAGGAGATTTATGCAGACGAGCTTCCACGTGGGCGGTTGGCTCAGAATCGCCGCACGAGCAGGACAGAAACGGTACGCAAGACGGTAACTCTGCTGGCAACGGCCTTTCTAAATCTGGCCGCTGAAAGTAGACGTGCTTTCGCCGATTGCCATGGCTGGTCCCAACAACACCGTGGTGACGTCCCGGATTCTGTCACCGAAAAAAACCTTCGAAGCCTGAACTTCAGATTTCATAACCTGCAGTCGCTGTATGACACGTATGTCTCGGCGACGGAAACCGAGGGTGTGGACGCGGACCTGCCGGTTCTCCATGGGCATATCAGTGTGGTTTTTCACCTTCTGCAGACGGCGACCTTGCTGGCCCACTATTACGAGCGGCACATGAGCAGCCAGATTTTTGATGCATCAACGTGCCCGGAACCTGTCGTCAAGCCCGAGGCTCTGCTGGAGATGCTAATGAACTACTCGGTAGCCTACAGCAGCTACTATACAAGGTGTGCACAGCGCTTGTGCCAGGAGATGCTGAAACGGTACGCGGAGGTTGGCAGAATTAATGTTTGTGTGCCGTCGTACAGAGGTTTCCATGTTCGCCCTGCCACATTGATTTCCAAGCTTGTGCAGCACTACGGCTGCGAGGTGCAAATGGAAATGGGTGGTGAGCTGTACGATGCCGGTTCGCCACTTGAGCTTTTTCGTGCCAACGAGAAAATCAACGCAGAAAAGCGACGCTGGCTTGCGGATGAAATCGTGCAGTTCGGCCTTGTCGAAAAAAGGGCCAACGATAAAAACATTATGGGCATAGTCCGGGATGTGGTGTTGACCCTGGCGCAGCGAAGCAGACTAATTCTGTATGAACAGCCGTTTCAGTTACCCGCTAAACCGATTGATAAGGAAGGGATACTGCTTGAACAGGTTACCGCCGAGATTGCCCGGCTTCAGGCAACCGGTAAGATTGATGTGGATTCAGACTTGACGTTGACGTTCATCGGCGATAAACGTGTGTTGACGGATATTAAACTGCTGGCGGAATCCGGCTATGGTGAAGACAACTCCGGCAACAATACTGCCCTGCCGGAGGAGCTTACGTACTTAAGGTGGTGAGAGAATTGTGCCGGGTGCTTGATGAAGCGGGGTGAGTAGTGTAGCCTGATTAGCAATTCTTTGGGAAAGGATTGCAAATGGCAAAGGCAATTGTGGTCTATTATTCGCGCAGTGGCAACACGAAACAGATGGCTGAGATAATCGCCAAAGCGATGAACGAGGCCGACGTGCCGACCGACTGCAAATCCGTCAGTGAGGTTCAGGCCGGGGATTTACTGGCCTACGACGCGATAGTTGTCGGCTCACCGACTTACTACGGGCAAATGGCCGGTCCAATAAAGCAGTTGTTTGACGACGGGGTGAGTAGTCACGGGAAACTGGACGGCAAAGTCGGTGCAGCTTTCAGCAGCGCTGCAAATATCGGCGGAGGCAATGAAACCACAATTATTGGCCTAATAGGGGCGATGTTGATAGCCGGTATGGTTGTGCAGGGAGACCCGCAGGGCGACCATTATGGGCCTGTTTCAATCGGCAAGCCCGACGGGCGGGTTGAGCAGCAGTGCCGCCGCAGGGGCCTGCGGGTAGCACAATTGACCAAGAGATTATGCCGCTAAGGAGAAAAAAAAGTTGTTTCTTCGGGCAAAAAAAGCATTTTTCTTTGACAAAAGAACTCTGCCACGTTAGATTTTTGAAAACCGTAAACGTCAAAGTGGAGGCCTGTTTAATGCAAGAGTATGAAGATTTGAAGGTGCTGGTGGCTGAAATCGAGGCTGACCTCAACAAGGCCGAGGGCGGGAACAAGGCGGCAGGAACGCGGGTTCGCAAGCAAATGCAGAAGGTCAAACAGACCTGCCAAGCAGTTCGTAACCGTGTTCTCGAGATCAGGTCAGCCCAATAAATCGTCGCAGCAGGCGAAAAACGCTGGATGTCGTGTACATTTCCGCCCGGCTGTCGGTGCACAGGCAGCGCGCCGGCGCGGGGTGTATAGGTGTGCCGTAGCGACGAGTTTTTCGGTCAAGGTTTGGCAATGCCACCCCCGTTATTGTTTGATTTATCACGGATAGACCTGACAGCAAAACCGGTCTTTGACAAAGAAGCGATTTGCATGGTGAATCCACAGCGTTTTGAGATGCAGCAGCTCGACGGTATTATCTGGTATAACAAGGAAAAACGCCTAGTTCTGGGCTACAAGGATGTTACGGAAGAGGAGTTCTGGGTTCGCGGGCATATTCCGGAGCGGCCGCTGATGCCGGGGGTGATAATGGTCGAGGCGGCGGCACAAGTCTTGAGCTTTTTTGTAAGGCGCGTTTATGAAGTAACAGGGTTCATAGGTTTTGCGGGCATAGAGTCTGCTAAATTTCGGTCTTTAGTTGAACCTGGCCAAAGGTTGTATCTACTCGGGCAACTTACGAAATTCAAGCGTAGGAAATACAGCGCGGTCATTCAAGGGGTGGTCGGCGGAACGATGGTATTTGAGACCGTTGTATCGGGTATGCAGGTTTAACTCAAGTTTCACTTCGCCAGTGTTTTTTATTCAAAGGATTGCCCCTAGGGGATTCGAAGCCCGGTTGCCGGGTTGAAAACCCGGTGTCCTGGACCTACCTAGACGATGGGGCCAACCTGAATTTTATTCCATACTGCTAGCTTCAGCGGGACAGGTGTCAACGCACACACCACAATCGATGCAGGCGTCAACATCAATTACCGCTTTGCCATCGGACATTTTAATTGCATCGCTGGGGCAGTCTT
>JAUWIU010000052.1 GCA_030608075.1 Phycisphaerae bacterium | reverse complement strand
TCAGCCGAAGCCTGTTTCGAATCCCAGTTGTTCTGGATGATTCTAAATTGCGGGACTATCGCTGCAAAGACAATCACCATTATAGCCAAAGCTATTACCATTTCGAGCAGCGTCATACCGCTGCTCAGCCGGTTTTTGCTATTTTGGTATATAAGCTTACCACCTTCTTGCGACATAAGTTGACAGTGTTACCAGGACTTCATCGGCAGAGAGGCTGCCGGAGCCGTTGCTGTCGTAGCCGACCGAGACGGTTACCGTTCTGAGGTTGTCCCCTGCGGCGGTGTCGGTTACATTGCATAAGTATGAGCCGTCGAGAGACGAATCGTTTTCTGCAAATGAAGACGCATAGCTGTAGATTGAGCGTGCTCTTATTTCGTCAAGTTTGGCCTGGGCGCGCGTGAGACTGTGTGTTTTGCGCTCAATGATTGTGCTGTTGAGGTGCACGTTGGTCAGACCTTTCAGAATCGGAACCATTGCAACTACCAGCAGCGTTGAGGCAACAACAACCTCGGTGAGAGTTAGGCCTGGGCGGCCGCTTCTCCTGCGAACACGTGTTTTCGATGCAGCAGTCAGTTTTCGGAACATTTTACGGTACCCGTCGCTGAGATGATGCTGATTGTGAAGATTTTTCCGTTGGCTGAAACGGCAAGGGAATGAGCACTTCCGGACAATAAGTTTCCCAGCGGGCCAAACCTGAATTCATCGCCTCCCGTGCAGCCAACATCCGGAGCGATAGTGTGCGAATCGACGGTGACAGCGGTATTAAGATTTTCGATTTCATAGCCTGTATAAGGGCTTGAGCCGGTCATATTCAGCGCAAATCCGTTGGGATTCGCTGCGGCATTGGAAATAGCGAGTCTGCGTGTTCGGCGGAGGTCTGTAACGATTTTTCTGGCGATAATGTCGGCTTTTTGCTTTGAAAGGGTTGAAAAACTTAGCCTCGGTATGGCTATGGCAGCCAATATACCAAGGAACACAACAATGAGGAGTAACTCAACAAGCGTGAATGCTTTTGGTCTCCCGGCCATTGCAGACTCTCACATTAATATATCGAAAATGGCCGCAGTTGTACGTTGCAGCCATCTTCGTTTTGTCATCTTTAAGACCTATCCCGGACGCCGACTTCATAACTCAGTGGCCCGAAGTACTGCACGAAACCCGGTGTGTATCGGAATCCATTGTGTAAGGTGTACTCGTTCCCGTTGTCGGACACACAGGCGCATCTTCCGGGAAATAATTTGCATCGGATGTCAAGGCGCCGAGAGTGGCGGGATAATCACCGGTGTCGGCACGGTACATCTCAATCTGGGAGTTCATTATATCCTGGTTGGTTCTGCAGGCGTTTACCCTGGCTGTCGTGGTGCTTGCAGTTATCCTCGGAATTGCAATGGCAGCGAGAGCTCCGAGGATGAGAACTACTATCAACAGCTCAACCAGTGTGAATCCTTCTTTGCGGTTCATCATCTTTCTCCTTTTATTTCGTTGGCGTTCGGTAAAGGCCCATTTTTTAAACTATACTTATTGTTTTGTTAAATGCCAAATTCCGTCACCGTCATAGATGTTCATACCATCGACATTACCGACAGCGTACTTTTGTGTTTTCTCAGGGCAGTTTTCCTTTATTTCAGGTAACTCATATAGTCAAACATCGGCAAATACACTGCCATAAGTATGCAGCCAACAAGGATACCCATAATAAGCGTCATAGCAGGCTCTAATTTCACAAGCAGCGCGTTTATGGTCTGCTGGATATCCTTGTCAAGGAAATCGACTCCCTTATTGAGCATTTTGGGCAGGACGCCCGCGTTTTCGCCGGCGGCAGCTAACTGAACGATTATCGGCGGAAAAAGGTCGTAGTTCCGCAAGGAACCGGCAACGGGATTGCCGGCCTCTATCGACCTCTGTAACTCGGCGGCAATCTCGGAGACTTTCGAATTGTGAGTGACCACGCTGGCGACATCCAGAGCCTTAACGAACGGAACTCCGGTGGAGATGAGCATGGCGAAGGTACGTATAAACCGCGAAACTACAACCAGCCGGTTGAGTTTTGCAAAAATCGGCATGTTCAACTTGAACAGGTCCCATTTTGCCTGGACCCACGGGTCTCTTTTGAGATGCTTTAACAAAAATACCGACCCGGTAACGCCAAGCACAATGACCCACCACCAGTGTTTAACCGCCTCGCTTAAGCTTACAAGCAACTGCGTCGGCAGCGGCAATGAGACGTTGAGCTGCCGGTATAACCTCGAGAATGTTGGCACAATGAAGATGACAAGGGCAGTAACTATAATGAAACACACAATACCCACGACTACCGGGTAAGCAAATGCAGACCTGACTCTGCGTCTGAGGTCGACCTGTCCCTCCTGATATACAGCGCTCATGTCGAGGGCTTCGGCTAACTTGCCGCTGGCTTCGCCTGCCTCAACCATTCCAACAAAGAAATCCGAGAATATCTCTTTGTGTTTTTCAAAGGCGTCTTTTAGCGTTGACCCGGTTTCGATGCTTTCTCTGACATCCGCCAGGACATGCTTAAAATCATTATTATCGGTTTGCTCCTCGAACGTTTCGAGGCATCTGGTGATTGACAGGCCGGCCGAGCACATGCCGGCAAACTTGTAAGAAAAAGTTACGATTTCAGACTGCTTTATTTTTGTTTTTTTTCGCCGGGCGCTCCTGAGACGCGTGGCCTTGACCAGTCTGTCACCCATCTTGGACAGTTCCTGTCGCAACATAGCGACGCTTTGAATATCGTCGTACGTTCCGGAAAACAGGTTTCCATTTTCATCTTTGGCGGTGTAGTTGTAGGCTGGCACTATTCTGTCCTCATATCAACGACCCTGTGTAATTCCTGGAGCGTCGTTGTACCGTTCAGTACCTGTTCGAGGCCGCTTGTTCGCAGTGTTTTCATTCCCTCCTTAATCGCCTGCTGCTTTATGGCATCGTCACTTTTGCCATCGGCTATCATTCGTTGAATTTCCTGCGAGGCAACCAGGATTTCATAGATAGCCTTTCGTTGCTGAAAGCCGGTGTTGGAACAGCTGTTACAGCCGGTGCCGTGATATAGCTGCGGCGTTTCGGTACTATCGGCCAGGCCCAGTTCGTCCACTTCGTCCGGAGAAGGGGTGTATGGTTGTTTGCAGTCTGGGCAGGTGGTGCGAACAAGTCTTTGTGCCACTGCTCCCAACAAAACGGAAGCCACCAGAAACGGCTGTATGCCCAGGTTAATCATCCTGGAAATGGCACCTGCGGCATCATTCGTGTGCAGTGTGCTCAACACCAGATGCCCTGTCAACGCGGCGCTGACGGCAATTTCGGCAGTTTCAAAATCGCGAATTTCACCGATGAATATGATGTCGGGGTCCTGACGGAGTATGCTGCGCAGGGCCGAGCCGAAAGTTCTACCGGCGACCGTGTTAATCTGAACCTGCGTGATGCCCTCAAGACTATACTCGACCGGGTCTTCAACAGTAACGATATTTCTTTCGTGGGTATTGAGCAATTGAAGAACGCCATACAGTGTGGTCGTTTTTCCGCTTCCGGTCGGGCCGGTCAACAGCAACATTCCATAAGGATTCTTCAGCACCGACCTGAACTTTTGATTATCGTCTGCAGAAGTTACGATGCGGTCAAGTGACCAGTTACCTGCACTCTTGTCGAGGATTCTGCAAACAATCTTTTCTCCGCCTACGGCCGGCAGCGACGAAACTCTCAAGTCATACTCATGCCCATTGTGCACAAGTGCTATATGTCCGTCCTGCGCAAGGCGTTTCTCCGATATGTCCATGTCGGCAAGTATCTTAATGTGTGAGACTATTTCCTGCTGAACCGATGAAGGCACGCTTATTGCGTCGCGAAGAAGTCCGTCGATGCGATAGCGAACCCTCATATCCGGTTCGTGAGGCTCGATATGTATGTCGCTTGCCCTGGCGTCGATTGCGCCGGTTATAATGGAAGAAACCAGTTTGGTAATGGGGTCGTCGGCGACTCTTGAAGATTTGATTGCGAGCTCGCGAATTCCAAGCCGGTCTTTAGCCACATCCTGTTTGAGACGCATTGAAGCTATGGCTTGGCGGGTAACATTCTGAACGTTGAAGTGGTATCTAACAGCCTGCTTAATTGCATTGGGTGTAGCGGCGACGGGAATGACCCTGCAGCCGGCCCTCATTTCTATTTGGTCTCTAACAGCAAGATTGAGCGGCTCGCTCATCGCGACAAGAAGACTATCACCCTCTTTCTTTATCGGGATTATATTATGCTGTGTTGCGAGCTCATACGTGACCGTATGCGCAGCCATTGGGTCGACCATATCTGCCGAAAGGTTTATGAATTCAATCTTATTACTTGCGGCAATTATCTCGGTGAGCTGGTTCTCATTCACAAGATTGTTCTTTTTTAGAATACTTATCAGGCTTTGACCGCTTGCCTGGTGCTCTTCGACAGCTTTTTGGAGGCTGTTTTTGTCAAGAATATTCTTCTGCAGAATATATGAAACGACGTCGTCGTGAGTTTGCATAATCACCTCGTCCGATGGCCTAAAAAGCCGGATTAACCTAAAATCACCATCGACATAACGCCCTGTTGGCTTAAATGACATTTTTTTACCGTCTCCAAAAAAAGATTGATAAATTATCTCAAAGAAGTTGAACTGTTTGATAAATCTGGTATTCTAACGGTGGGCAAGCGTAGAAGTTTAACCGGTCAAATAATTAGGATTACGGGTTTAAGGAGCTTAAGATGAGAATGAACAGGTCTACAGGTTATGCATTATTGGCGGTCGGCTATCTTGCACAACACAAGGATGAAAAAATCGTTTTATCGCAATCCATATCCAAGGAGTACAAGATACCCTTGGAATATCTGCTGAAGATAATGCAGCAGATGGTGAGGGCGAACATCCTGCGCAGCAAGAGGGGGCCTCGCGGGGGCTTTTCGTTGGCGAGACCGACGACAAAGATTACGATGCTCGATGTTATCGAAGCTGTTGATGGGCCTATGGATAATCCCCTGGACCTGGCCGAGCAGGCACCTAAGAACAAGTTCGCTGACAAGGTCGAACGCGCTTACGGACAGGTAATTGCTCAGAGCAGGAATGCCTTCAAGAGAATAAAGCTTTCAAACCTGGTCTGAATCCTTGCTGTTTGACCAAAAGCTAATATCATCCATCGCGTTATGATGGTCTCTGCGGCGGCTGTGCGTCTCGGTGGCAACGTCGTAAAGTGTAAGGATAAAGGCCGGCTTACAGCCGTCCCGCATAATATCTGGACGCCTTGAAAGCGGACGTCTTTGTTCGGAGCGACTTTCATATTCTACACCATGCGAAGGGCTCACTATGGGGAAAAAGGTTATGGTTGCGGGGCATCTTTGCCTCGACATTACCCCACGGTTTGCCGCCGGTGCGAAAGTTGATATCGGCAGGGTCTTCTCTCCCGGACAGCTAACCAATGTTGGACAAGCGGTTCTATCGGCCGGTGGCGCGGTATCCAATACCGGTCTTGCGATGGCAAAGCTGGGTCTTGACGTGATGCTGAACGGCAAGGTGGGTGAGGATGCGTTCGGGAATATCATAAGGCAGTTTGTGGGCGCCGAAAGAGCGGCAGGGTTAAAGGCGGTTCCCGACCAAAATAGTTCCTATACCATAGTGCTGGCGCCGCCGGGCGTTGACCGGTTTTTTCTCCACTATCCGGCCACAAACGACACGTTCGGGGCCGATGATGTCGACTATGAGCTTGCCAAACAGTGCGTGCTGTTTCATTTCGGCTATCCGCCGCTGATGAAGAATATGTATGAAAATGACGGGGCTGAGCTTGTCAAGATGTATAAACGTATCAAGCAACTGGGTGTTACAACAAGTCTTGATATGACTATGCCGGACCTGTCCAGCAGCTCCGGCCGGGTTAGCTGGAAGAGTATTCTCGAAAGGGTTGCGCCCTATGTGGATGTTTTTCTGCCGAGCATAGAGGAAATAGCATTTATGATGGACAGGGAACTGTTCGAGAAGAGGAAGTCCCAGGCCGCAGGTGAAGATGCGACTCTTGCGTATGAGCCGGGGGACTTCGGTGATATTTCTGATGCTCTGCTGTCAATGGGAATAAAGATAGTTGCTGTCAAATGCGGCATCCGCGGAGTGTATCTTCACACTGCCGGCGCAGACCAGATTTGTGCTATGGGTACCGCGTGCCCTGGTGATGTTTATGTGTGGAGCGACAGACAAATTTGGGCCGGTTCGTTCAAGACCGAAAAATTCGGTTCGGCTCTCGGCGCAGGCGATGCTGCAGTGGCTGGATTTCTGTGCGGGCTTGTAAGGGGTTTTTCGCCTGAAGATACGATGCAAATTGCTAACGCACTTGGCTGGCAGAACGTTCAGGCAGTCGATGCGCTTAGCGGCATTAGCGGCTGGCAAAGCACGCTTGAATTGCTTGAAGCCAAAGACAGAGCTCGCAATCCTGTCGGGCTGAGCCCGGATGATTGGCGTTATTCGCCGGACCGGCAGGTTTATTATGGCCCGAAAGACACGAAATAATTCCGGCGGCCGGCCGGCAAGTCGAAAGGCGATGTGCTTGCAGACGGCACTGCCGCAGACCGGCCGAGACATTTCGAAAATAACAGGCACGGAGTAGATTATTTCGCCGCTGCGGTCAAGAACAAGTGCTGGTCAAATGTTCATCAAATAAAAAACGGGCCGGCAGTGAGAATAACAGTGCCCTATTATGCTCATTGGCGCAAAATCCGGCCAAAAATCTGAAATTTTCAGGACTTTTTGGGGGAAATTCGCGTTTTTTGGCGGTCAGTTTTTTGCTGGAACCTTGTTTTTGGGCCAAAAATGGGGATTTGGGGGTAAAAAATGGACACTTGGTTTTTTGAGACTCGGGGGGAAAATTGCCGTAACTACTTATCTGCAAAGTGGTTAGGGTAAAAAATGGAAAGTTCAAAAAATGGCGTTTTTTTGCGCTTTTTGAGCAAAAATTGACAAAAGTTGGTGCATTCGGCGCACTTTTGCGCGCTTTTTAACGAGATTTTAGGCACCTTGAATATTGAGCCAAAAATGATTGTTGAAAAGTCAAGGGTAAAAATTAAAAAAATTTGATGGGGGGGATGACTGGATGCGTGGATGAGTAGGTGAGTGGATGAGTGGATGAGTGGATGCGGGGATGAGTGAATGGGTGGATGCGTAGAATGTATAGGGGATTGTTATATCTTGGTTGGTTTTGTGCGGGTAATAAAGCGGTTTAAGTCTTGATTTTGGGGCTGTATTGTAATCTTTGATGGCTCAAATGGCAACAAATAGCTGCGTTTTTGGCGATTTGTGGCTATTGTGGAAACTACGTAATTTTGCAAAAATCTTTCTTTTTTGGTTGACAGGCAAACAGAGCTGGCTATAATAATATTGCTTTTCAAAAATGGCGAAAGAGAAAAAGAGCAAAAGGAGAATAGTCTTATTTTAACCTGTGCGGATTAAGGGTTTGCGCGTTGCAGATGCGCTAAGATATTAACATTTTTTTGAGGAGATAGAAAAGTGGAAACGGTGAAAACAAATTTGGTTCTTGTGGCAGTGTCGGTAGTTTTGGTTCTGTCTGGTTCTGCGTGGGCAGACCTGACAGACGGCCTTGTTGCTCACTGGACGTTTGATGAGGGTGAGGGGGATGTTGCAAATGATTCTGCTGGTGAGAATGATGGGACTATTTATGGAGCACAATGGACAGACGGCCAGATTGGCGGTGCATTGGAATTTGATGGCGTTGATGATTACATTGAACTTCCACACAACGCAATCACAACAAGAGAATTTACAATTGCGGCATGGGCCAACCAGTTTGGCCCCGGAGGGGGTGTGGATAGCGAGAATGTCATATTTCAACAGAGGGATGACGATTCTGTTGTTTCAACCGCGGACTCAACCGTAGTACTTTGGGCGGGAGCGGTTGTTAAGTCAACTTATCCTTATGCGGGTGCCATTATTAGGGACAGTGAGGCAACTACACAATTGGTCAGATACCCGAGAACAGACTTTGGCGAGTGGCACCATTACGTGCTCTCAGTTAACTTGAGCGATATCACGTTCTACGTAGATGGGGAGGAAGTCGCGCGGACCACGAGCAGTCAGGGCGGTGACTATGTTACGGATATAGATCACATTAGTATTGGGAAGCACAGCTATCGTGGCGCGGACAGAGGGTTCTTCAATGGCCTGATTGACGATGTGCGGCTTTACAACCGTGGTTTGTCGGCTGATGAGATTTGGGACATTTATGACGAGGGGGTTGGTGGGTATCCCGTCTTTCTCGACGATTTTGCGGATGATGAGACGAGGGGGCGGTTCGTGATGGAAGCGGAGAATTATTCGGCGCGCAGTTTGGGTTCAAGCTCGGCATGGTGGGAAGTGGACGGCAGCGACAGCAAGTTCATCGAGGGCCCGAATGTTGGGCAGGTGGCGCCGACAAGAAAGGCCGGGGCACGCGACAACTATATGGAGACGCTCGGTGATGGTACGTGCAATGTTGCTCCCATCGATGAGTCGTATGACGGGCCGTTTCTGGATTACAGGGTGTCAGTCGAAACGCTGGGTACGTACCGGCTGTACGCGCGATGGCTGGGCCGCGATGGAGGGTCGGATTCACTGTACGCGTTTATTTTAAAGCCGGACGAGACAGTGCTGACCGGTGCGGGCCCGAACTACTTCTTGTACCATCAATACCGGTCAAGCTGGATTTGGGACAGCAGAGGGGTTCGGAATACGACGCAGTGTGCCGGGGCGGGCTTTCCGCACAAGGCTGTCTGGACGATTTCGCAGCCGGGCATTTATACGATTCGGATTGCTCAGCGTGAGAGCACAACTGCACTGGATGCCCTGGTATTCCAAACTGAGGGGCTCTCAGGGCCGAGCGGGTTCGGGCCGCCGCAATCGCAGTACATACCCGGACCGGCCAGGCTGACAGAGTACCACGTTGACGCGGTCAGGGGCAGTGATACGAATAATGGGCTAAGCAGAAAGACGGCGTTTGCGAATATCCAGATGGGTATTGATGTGGCTGAGGATGGAGATACGGTTCTTGTCTGGCCGGGGGTGTATACCGAAGAAATCATTTTCAAAGGTAAGGCCATAACGGTTAGAAGTGCCGGCGAGCCTGCTGTATTAGAGGCTCCCAACGATTACGCTGTGTCTTTTTACTACGGCGAAAGGTCCGACAGTGTGCTGAAGAATTTCATCATAAGAAACAGCTTTATGGCGGTCTTTATAGCAGGGGCGTCGCCGACTATCAGCAATTTAACAGTAGTGGACAATCAGTACGGTATCGAGGCCTATGCCGCCTCTGAGCCGGATATCAGCAGCAGTATTTTCTGGAACAATCTCGAAGGCGACCTGTTCCAGTGCGAAGCACGCTACAGCGATGTCCAGGAGTCCAGTGAAGGCGAAAGCAACATCAGCGAAAATCCTCTCTTTGTCGATTCACCCGGCGGCGATTACCATTTGCGGTCCGAGAGAGGCCGATATTGGCCTGAGCACGATGTTTGGGTTCTTGATAATGTGACCAGTCCGTGTGTTGACGGCGGGGACCCGGCGGTTGATATTGGTAAAGAGCCGACGCCGAACGGCGGTCGGATTAATATGGGTGCTTACGGCGGGACGGCTTATGCCAGTATGAGCGAAGGAATACCCGGCGATATCAACGGGGACGGCAGAGTGAATATGATAGACCTGGCGGTTTTAGCCGATAACTGGCTGAGACAGAACTGAAAGGCTGGCGGGTTTCATTGTGAGCAGCAAGAAGGCCTGCGAGTGAATTTTAGTTTTTGACCAGAAAGAGATTCTTCGCTTCGCTCAGGATGGCAGTGTTTGCATCTTTTCAGCACAACAAAAAAGCAACCACAGATTAGCTCCGTATCTCGTGAAATCGATGTCATCGCGGGATGTGCGTTGTTTTTTTGTTTGCCTTAAAGGCAGATGGCGTTTACAATAGCGCTCGAGGTATGCACGCGGTGCTGTTGTTAAGTCGGGAGTAAATTATGAAAGCGGGTCGATTGTC
>JAUWIU010000067.1 GCA_030608075.1 Phycisphaerae bacterium | reverse complement strand
CCAAAGGCGGCATTGCCCAGGCGACTTTGGCGTCGAACCCAAGATATTGGAGGAAATTCTGGAGCCAGACAAACGCGACAACCCGCACCTGCGACTGATTCAAAACATCTGTGTTGATGAGGAAGGTGCCGATTTCGTAGAAGAGCACAAAGGGCAGGAGAAAGACGATGGCGTAAATCGGGCGCGAGGTCCGTTCAAAATAGGAGTCCTGTGCAAAGTTAAACCAGTGACTTGTGTTGTACTTGTATTTATCCTTCATAGTTGGACCTGAGCTTTTTTCAGGCGGCTCATGTTAGCCTTTTGGCTAAAGGGCAAAAAATTGGTTGACCGTCTGGCTCAAATTTCGCAGAGTGTACCTCAAATAAGTCGAGATGACAATAGTCAAGCACAGTAGCCTGATTAGAGCGACAGTCAAAAGATGATAAGCGAACAACTGACTGAGATATATGAGCTGCTTTTAGAGCGGTTTGGGCCGCAGCACTGGTGGCCGGGCGAGACGCAATTTGAGATAATCGTAGGCGCGATACTGACGCAGAACACCACCTGGACAAACGTCGAGAAGGCGATAGAAAATTTAAAATCGGCCCAGTCGTTAACGCCGGAAAAACTCCATGGTCTTGGCATCTCGAAACTGGCCGAGCTTATCCGACCGGCCGGTTATTACAATATAAAGACAAAGCGGCTCAAGACCTTCGTGGAATGGCTTTTTGCCAGTTATGACGGGCAACTGAAGAAGCTGGAGGAGGTTGGCAGCGAGCAGTTGAGAGCCGAGCTTCTGGCTATAAAAGGCATCGGCCGCGAGACAGCCGATTCGATTCTGCTTTATGCTTTTGGCCGGTGCATTTTCGTTGTGGATGCTTACACGGCCCGGATAGCGGTTCGTCACCGTCTAATCGAGCCGGGAGCCGATTACGAACAGTTGCGAGAATTATTCGAGTCGAACCTGCCGGCTGAACCTGCCCTTTTCAGTGAGTACCACGCGCTGCTGGTAGGGGCAGGTAAAGATTATTGCAGGCCGAAAGCAAGATGCGCCGGCTGCCCACTGGAAAAGCTGCCGCACAGCCTTGATATTGATTATTAACGCGGCATCAGCTATTGGCTGTTTTATATTCTGAATTTGGGCAGAATTGACTTGAAGTGCGCAGGCCCTTTGAATAAAGAGAGTACTCGCCGGCAGCGTATTTTGGCGAAGAGCCGGACAAAGATTTTAAGAAGAGGTTCTACGAAACGGAGGATACGAACAGAGAATGGCTAAACGGTCGAAGCCAAACAAGAACAGCGGCGGCAAAAGCTTGTCCACCAGGGCGATACACGCCGGTGAGCCGAGGAGAAAATACGCCGATTCGCTGACCACCCCCATTATTCAGACTTCCACATTTACATTCAGAGACAGCAAGCACATCGAGGACTACACGAAGAAAGGCAAAGAGCATTTTGAATACGGCAGGTACGGCAATCCCACGGCGAAGATTGCCGAGAAGCGACTTGCCGACCTTGAAGGGGCCGAAGACTGTGTTGTTTTTTCTTCCGGCATGAGCGCGATAACCACGACGATTCTTTCCCTGGTTCAATCGGGTGACCATATTGTGATTACCGACGACAGTTACAAGAAGACACTGGAATTTTGCAGGTCATACCTGAAGCAGTTCGCCGTTGAGTGCACCATCGTCCCATTTGGGGACTATGGTATTATCGAAAGGGCCGTCAAAAAGAACACTCGTTTTATATTCTCTGAATCGCCGACGAATCCGTATTTGAACATCTTTGACCTTGTGAAAATCAAGAAGATTGCAGACAGGCACAATGTTCTGACGCTCATAGACAGCACGTTTGCCACTCCTTTGAACCAACGGCCGATTGAGTTTGGAATGGACCTGGTTTTGCAGAGCTGCACCAAATACCTGGCAGGACACAATGACATCTTGGCCGGTGCTGTGCTTGGCAGGAAAGAGCTGATTGAAAAGATACGGAATCTGCACAAGTCGATGGGGGGGCTTATCGACCCTCACTGCTGTTATCTCCTGCTGCGAGGGCTAAAGACCTTTGTGGTGCGTGTAGAGAGGCAAAACGAAACCGCCCTGAAAGTAGCGAGATTTCTTGACAGTCATCCGCGCGTCAAAAAAGTGTATTATCCGTTCCTGGAGAGCCACCCTCAATATAAGGTAGCAACCAAGCAGATGAACGGCGGCGGCGGGGTAGTCACGTTTGAGATAAAGGGCAATCTCAATACTGCCAAGAGATTTCTGGATGCTCTTAAGCTGTGCTACATTGGACCGAGTCTCGGCGGTGTTGAGACGCTGATAACACACCCTGCTTTGGTGAGCTATTACGACTATACCAGAAAAGAGCGCTACGAGTTGGGAATTACCGATACTCTTTTCAGACTTGCCCTTGGAATTGAGGACGTTGAAGACCTTATCGAGGACCTGGGGAGGGGCCTGAGGCAATAAGGGAGGCAGGCTCATCGGAACAAGCTGAGCCGGCGATAGCGTGTAAGCTGTGCGCAGGGATAAGTAAACGATTGCCCCGACCAGGCTAATCGCGCGGCTGAAGGCAGCCAGGCAGCATTATTTCGGGCCGGGGCGGACGGTATATAGGCCTGTCTTGACAAAGAGTCTTTTTTTTTGCATAATGGGTGTTTTCCTGTTTTTGAGTTGAAAGAAGTTAGAAGGTGCCGCACAAAATCATATCAAAAACCCAGCTTTCCGAAAACACCTTCACTGCCGATGTCGAAGCGCCCCTCATCGCACGGGCGAGAAAACCCGGCCAGTTCGTCATAATCGGCATAAATAACGAATATAGCGAGCGTATCCCACTGACCATTGCTGACGCCGACCATAAAAAGGGTACCATCAAGCTGATCTGGCAGCGCGTCGGAAAAACCACCGCCGAGCTGGCCGATTTAAACGTCGGTGACCAGATCGTCAACGTCGTCGGGCCGCTCGGCAGACCCACTCACATAGAGAGATTCGGGACCGTGGTCTGTGTCGGAGGCGGTATCGGAAGCGCACCATTACTGCCCATTGCAAAAGCCCTCAAAGATGCCAGGAATAAAATCATCGCTATCCTCGGCGCTAGAACCAAAGACCTGCTCGTCCTCGAAGATGAATTTGCACAGATTTCTGATGAGTTGATAATAACGACCGATGACGGCTCATACGGTTTGAAAGGTTTGGTAACTGAGCCGCTAAAAGAAATTTGTGAACGCGACGAAAAACCGGACCAGGTTTTTGCCATCGGGCCTGCGATAATGATGAAATTCTGCTGCGAGCTCACGAAGCTATTTAATATTTCCACCCAGGTATCGCTAAATACGATTATGGTTGACGGCACCGGTATGTGCGGAGGCTGTCGAATTGAATTCGACGGTAAGCCGAAATTTGTATGCGTTGACGGCCCGGAGTTTGACGGACATAAGGTCAATTTCGACCTGATGATAAAGAGACTGGAGGCCTATAGAAAACAGGAGCAGCAGGCTCACGAACAATACAAAGAATACAGATGCAAGATAGGTTTGGATAAATGACCGCTTCTGGCAGGGCCGGCGGGGCCGTTAATAAACCATAAACTTTTAACTATGACAGAAAACCAAAGACAGGAACTTCTGCGACAGCTTCTGGAAAAGCAAAAGAGCGGCAAGCTTAAAGCCGCTGACAGATACAAGGTCCCTCCTCAGGAGATGCCGGCACAGGATGCTGTTGAGCGAAGAGGCAACGTCAACGAGGTGGCGCTTGGGTACACCGAGATGCAGGCCCGGCTTGAGGCAATGCGGTGCCTGCAGTGCAAAAACGCCTCATGCGTTGAAGGCTGTCCGGTGGAAATAAGGATAAAGGATTTTATAGCCGCTATTGCTGACGGCGATTACAAAGAGGCTCTTGCAATCATCAAGGAAAACTCGCTCTTGCCGGCGGTCTGTGGGCGAGTATGTCCGCAGGAGGTCCAGTGCCAGGAGAAATGCACTGTTGGCGTAAAATTCAAGGACGTCAGTAAAGCCCTTTCAATCGGTCGGCTGGAACGATTCATAGCCGACCGGCAGCATGACGAAGGTGGTGTCCCCACTGTGGCACCGGAGACGGGAATGAAAGTAGCGGTTATCGGTTCAGGCCCCGGAGGCATCGTAGCGGCTGCTGATACGAGGAGAGCCGGCCATGACATCACCATATTTGAGGCCTTCCACAAGCCCGGCGGCGTGATGGTCTATGGCATCCCGGAATTCAGGCTTCCCAAAGCAATTGTGCAGAAAGAAATCGACGTTTTGACCGAGATGGGCGTCAAGACCGTATGCAACTTTATCGTCGGCAGAACAAGAACCATCGCGCAACTGATGAACGAAGATGGCTTTGATGCGGTCTATATCGGCGTCGGCGCGGGTCTTCCAAGATTTATGGGTATCGAGGGCGAGTCGCTGATTGGAGTATACAGCGCTAACGAATACCTGACGCGTGCAAATCTTATGAAGGCCTACGACTTTGGCAAAGGGGCCGACACGCCGATTGCTACATCAAAGAAAGTGGCGGTTGTCGGCGGGAGTAATATTGCCATGGACGCGGCCAGGACGGCAGTTAGGCTT
>JAUWIU010000037.1 GCA_030608075.1 Phycisphaerae bacterium | reverse complement strand
CCGGACTGCGTCTGGGCGATTGTCGAGGCGTGGCACTGTGAGAAGGGCGCCTCGGTAAAGATAAACTCGCCCTTGACGAGGCCCGTCTGCCACGGGCCCCGGGAAGCTTTTGAGGCCTGTGAATTGGCCAGTAAGATGCCTGGCAGCAGGCATAAGGTTACAACTGTTGCCACTGTAGTTTGTGCGGCAAGTTTCCAATCTTTCCGATAGTGTTTCATCATAAAGTACCCCTTGTTTGTGCGGCCCAAAGTCCGGGTCGGTTTGAACCGGTAGTAATTCGGCGCGCTGCTACTTTTTTGACTTTGATTTCAGGCCTGCGGCTTTTCGCAGCTTGTCAATCATATCGGTTTTTTCCCAGGTGAAATTGGGCAGGTTTCGGCCAAAGTGTCCGCCGTGGGCGGTTTCAGCATAAATTGGGCGAGCCAGCTTCAGGTGCTCAATCATTTTCCTGGGTGTCAGCGGGAAAAGCTCTCTGGTTATCTTGCTTATCTTTTTCTCGCTGACCTTCGAGGTACCCTGTGTATCTACGAGAACAGAGATTGGTTCGGCTACCCCAATGGCATAGGATAATTGGAGTTCGCAGGTATCGGCCAGGCCTGCAGCAACGATGTTCTTGGCGATATATCGTGCCATATAGCTGGCGGACCTGTCGACCTTTGTCGGGTCTTTTCCGCTGAACGCGCCGCCGCCGTGACTTCCCTTTCCGCCGTAAGTGTCGACGATGATTTTTCGGCCGGTAAGCCCACAGTCACCCTTTGGCCCGCCGGTTACGAATCTGCCGGTCGGGTTTATGTGGAAAATAGTGTTCTTGTCGACGAGGCGCCTGGGAATAACTGGAAGGATTACATTTTCGATGACCTGCTTTCGTATCGTTCGGTGCGTTACGGACGGGGCATGCTGCGTTGATACGACGACAGTGTGGATTCGCCTGGGTTTGCCGTTTTCATATTCGACGGTCACCTGACTCTTGCCGTCTGGCCGCAGCCAGGGCAGCTTCCTGTTTTTGCGTAGTTTTTCCAGTCGCAGTGTAATAGCGTGTGCAAGGTGAATCGGCATGGGCATAAATGCGGGCGTCTCCCTGCAGGCGTATCCGAACATCAGGCCCTGGGCGCCGGCTCCCTGTTCTTTGTGCAGGCCCGAACCTTCGGTGACGCCCTGGGAGATATCGTGGCTCTGTTTTCCAATCGATACGACAACGGCGCAATTTTCATAGTGAAATCCGAGTTCGGGGTCGTCATAACCAATTTGCTTTATTGTTTTGCGGACTACCGCAGGGATATCGACAACTGCCTTTGTGGTGATTTCTCCGGCGACTATGACTACTCCGGTTGTTACCATCGTTTCGCACGCCACCCTGCTCTTTGGGTCCTGTGCAAGCATAGCATCGAGGATTGAGTCGGATATGGTGTCGGCAACTTTGTCGGGATGGCCTATTGTTACCGACTCACTCGTGAAAAGATAGCTCGTAGTGTCGCAATTAGGATTGCTGTGAACAGATTCTTTTGCCATTATCAATTTTTCCCTTCATTAGTAGAGAGTTGATTATCGGCTTTGACCAGGACCGAATAACGAAATGATAAAGCCTTGGTTGTGCTTAGTCAAGTCAGAAATACCTGAAGTGGGGACGCTCGCAGTTGAGCAGTTGAGGGTACTTGTTGAGTTTGGCGAAACTTCCGATAAATCGGCGCCGCCAGTGCGTTGACAACAGATTAGCGCCGCGTTGCGCTAAATTGAGAATTGAGGAACACTCGTCCGGAGTTCAAAACTCGCTTGACTTCATGGTGTGAGGCTTGATTTTCGGGTTTTCAACCTGCCGTTTCCAAACTTGATTTTGAACCTGCCAAGGAAAACACGGACATGTTCGGCTGCCCGGGCAAAACGGATTCTTCGACAAAGGCAGGCCAATTCTGCGTCATCATCGGGCAACGCTCGTGCCTTGTGGGCCATTTTCGCAGCGTCATCTAATCTGCCCATCGCCAGATAAACGGCAGCGCAGGCGCGCAGGGTCCGAACGTCACCCGGATTCAAGTCAAGTGTGTGGTTAAAAAACTCGGCAGCATCATCGGTCTGACCGTACAGGGCGCTGGCAAGGCCGAGATAATAATAGGCCTGTGGATTGGTAAAATCAATGTCGACAGCTTTCAGCAGACAATGCCTGGCGTAGTGTGGTTCATCAATTGCGAGAAACATCGAGCCCATCGAAACGAGGACATCGGGATTTTCCGGTCCCAGCTTGAGTTCCGAGACCAGGTAGGCCTTGCCCTTTTGCCTCTGTCCCAGGATTAAGGCGCACCGGCTAAGCCTGTAGCGCGGTCCGGCGAGGGAACCGTCTTTTTCCAGCGCTTGACTAAGTAATTCTACCGCCCACTCATAATCGCCCAGATTAAAAGCAATTTCCCCAAGATAGAACAAGGCAACTGCAGAATCAGGCTCAAATTCAAGAATCCTGTTGAATTTTTCCTTAGCCGATTCAACATCACCAACCTCAAGCAAGAACAGGCCAAAGTCGAGAATAACGTTAATGTCACCCGCGTTGCTGCGAAGCTCCGCTAAGAAGTGCTCACGTGCGCGGGCCGTATCGCCCTTTGACCAGCAGGCCTGAGCAATACGATAGTTGATTTGAGGATGGGTCGGTTCAAGCTCAGCGGTCTTTCGCCAGCAGTTGATAGCTTTATCGTACTGACCGCGAATAAAAAGACTGTTGCCGATATTGTAATAGCACAACCCACAGTCCGGTTTTATCTGCTGGGCAAGATAGAACATCTGTTCGGCTAAATCGTGCAGTCCCATCTCGGTATATGTAATTATCCGGTTACAGTAGCATGGTTCAAATGCCGGCGAAAGCTTCTCGATATGCTCGAACATTTCGATAGCACGGTCATATTGGCCTGTACGCGTATAATCAACCGCAAGCGAATTTAGTATTTCCACATCGTTGCCGTCTAACTGCAGTGCGATTTCGTATTCGGCTATTGCATCGTCAAAGCGATTGGTGCTATCAAGGGCCAAAGCCTTATTGAAATGCCATGAGCTATTCGCCGGGTTTATTTCAAGCGCGGTCTCCAGCTCCGCGAGAGCCAGCAACATCTTGCCGTCTTCGTAGAACTCGAAGGCCTTCTGCGCCTTTTTTTCAGCCCTGTCATAAGACCCGAATTCCATATCCTCAAAGGCCATCACACGCGGTACCTTTCAAAAACCAAAGCCGAACAACCCCTTCACTGCTGGTTATCGCCAGTAAAAGGTCGGTGAGTTAGTCGTTTTTTCCTCGCGTTTCGGTGGTTTCTGTCGTTGGCAAAATTTTGCTGGCGATTTGCAGTATAAGCTCTTATAATTTCACAGGTTAGCGTGATAATGGCCGGTCAGCGTCGCCATTGTGCTAAAGTGCAATCGCCGTTTTTCTGGAAAGCGGCTTGCAACAGTCTTATAATGTACGGTCACCGAAGACCGTGTGGGCAAGTAACTGTGCCGGATACAGATGTTGTTTGGAGAAGCAAAACTATGATTAAAGAAATAAAAGGTCACGTCACGGCCGGCAAGGCCAGCTATGCTATTGTCGCCAGCAGGTTTAACGAGTTCATAACTTCACGGCTGGTTGCCGGTGCGATTGACTGTCTGCAGCGTCACGGTGCCAGGGACGAACAGATGACGGTTTTGTGGGTACCGGGTGCGTGTGAAATCACAATTGCCGCCAAGAAGCTTGCCACCAGCGGTAAATACGCTGCGGTCATCTGCCTCGGGGCGGTCATAAGAGGCCAAACCCAGCATTACGATTATGTCTGTCAGCAGGTAGCACGAGGTATCGGACAAATCAACTACGACTCTCCCGTGCCGGCCATATTCGCGGTGCTGACCTGCGACAGCCTCGAGCAGGCGGTCGAAAGAGCCGGCACAAAGATGGGTAATGCGGGCGCCGATGCCGCCATGACCGCTATGGAAACGGTAAACGTCCTGGAGCAGATTTGAAGGCATTAGCTCTAAGCCTTGCTTAGTCATCTAAAGCCAGGCGAGTTAAGAGGCCACTAAAGGTGGTGGCGCTCTTTTACAAGAGAAGACCCGTACTTATTTTGAGGCTGGCAGGTGGATAACAGAACAAGGGCAAGAGAACTGGCCATGCAGGCGCTGTATCAACTCGACGTACAGGGTTCAGACCTGCTTGAGTTTTTAGGCCAATTCTTCCTCGAAAATACTCCCGACGAATTGGTGCGAAAGCTCGCCTCCGAATGGACAAGAGGAACGTGGCAAAACCTTCCACAATGTGACGGGCTGATAGTTGCCTCAAGCATAAAGTGGGAGATTTCGAGACTTGCTTTTGTGGACAAGAGCATCCTGAGATTGGCGGTGTATCAGCTCAAATTCTGTCCCGATATTCCACCAAAAGTTGTGATAAATGAGGCTATCGAACTTGCCAAGAAGTTCAGCACAACTCAATCGCCCGCGTTTGTTAACGGCGTCCTCGACGCTGTTCTGAAAAGGGTGAAACCGGAGCGCTCAGCGGATAACCGTCAATAAACAACGCAATACGATGTGCAACTTGCGTACCACGAACTAAAAACTACGAACTGCGAACCAAAATGCGAACAATCGCCGTACTAAACCAAAAAGGCGGGGTGGGTAAAACCACAACTGTGGCCAATACCGCCGCTGCCCTTGCGAACCGAGGCCTGAGTGTAGCTGCTATCGACCTTGACCCGCAGGCGCATCTGACAATACATCTCGGCATCGAGCCGGAAACCATCGAGGCCGGTTCATATAAAGTCGTCACGCACGCTGCAGAATTTGAGCAGGAAGTTCTGCTTGTGCGTCCGAACCTTTGGCTGCTGCCGGCCAATATCAATCTTGTCGGTGCCGAAAGCGAGCTGGTAAGCGTGGTCGGACGGGAAACCATCCTGCGAGAGGCCCTGAAAGAATCCGAAGGCAAATTCGATTATGTAATAATTGACTGTCCTCCTTCTCTGGGCCTGCTGACGCTGAACGCCCTGGCTGCCGCCGAGGAGGTCTTAATCCCGCTGCAGCCGCATTTCCTGGCTCTCCAGGGATTCGGAAAGCTGCTGCAGACTATCGGTATTGTCAACAGAAGAATAAATCCGGCCCTCAAGGTGAAATGGGTCTTACTGTGCATGTTCGACAGCCGGGCCTCCCTGCCAAACGAAGTGAAGGTCGACATCGAGCAGTTCCTCGATACCGCCCGTGGAAGCGACTGTTCGTGGGCTGAGGCCCAAATTCTTCCCGTTTATATCCGAAGAAACATCAAGCTCGCCGAGGCCCCCGGCTACGGCAGAACAATCTTCGAGTACGCGCCGGCCTGCCATGGTGCAGAAGATTACGCTAAGGTCGCCGAATTGATACACACCGGCTCTGCAGCAGGCCTGCAGAGCAAACCCCAGGCTCCGGATGCGGGTGAGGCCCAGGAGAAGCCGCCGGTCGAAATAGTATCAATACCGCCGGACGATTCGGAAAAACCCAAATCCGAATTTACACAGACAGAACCTGTCCAGGAGAACCCTGAATTTCAGTAAGGAAATCGAAAGAGAATTGCTCTCTTGCGACCGGCTTCGTCAAACCAACCGCTCCGGGTTTTGCAGTTGCACTTTGACCAGGTTCAAAAATTCCGCCGCATAGCGTGCGTTTATGACCCGCCCGTCCGCCGCTAACGTCAAACTCACCATCCTTTTCACTTTCAGCCTGCCGTTGTCGCTGACGACCGTTGGGATTATGTTACCAACGGCCAAAATGGCGCTGGTCGGCGGCGGCACAATTCCAACAAAGGAATCGACGCCGTAGACCCCAAGATTGCTCAACGCTATTGTCTGGCCGTGCATCTCTTCGAGCGTCAACTTATTGGCGCGGGCCTTATCGATGAGCGCCTCGGCCAGCGTCGCAATTTCGGCCAACGTTTTCTTCTCCGCCTGCTTTATGACCGGCACGACAAGCCCCTGCGGAGCATTGACGGCAAAACCGCAATTAACAGATTCAGCTATCGTGATATTGTTACCGTCGAGCCGGCCCACCATAAGGGGATAGTTTTCGACCGCCAAGGCCAGTGCACGAATATAAAAAGAGTCTGTGGTTATTTTCACGCCCGAAGTTCTCTTCAGCCTCGGCCGCATGCTCAACAACTCGGTTACATCCGCTTTGAGCTCGATGTAAAAACACGGCTTGGTCCGCTTCGATTCCAGCATCCTCTCGGCCGTGAGCTTCTGGATTCTGCTCAGCGGTATTTGATTTTTCACCGAATCAGCCAGTTCAGTTAATGCTCAACGAAGGACAATTCCAGGCGTCCCGGCCTGGATTTTCGCCCATTTGTATTTGTAAGGTCAAGCATTATAACCTGCGCCGGTCGGTTTGCAAGGACTCATACCCACCATCACGATACATCAAGCAATGTCGGATGGCCCTGCCCAGCATCGAGAATCGAGTATCAGCCATAAAAACCCCCGCCTCTATTTTGTCGCCAGTGTCACCAGCAATTTCTAATTGTTTTCTTTTTATGTGTTCTGAAAGTTTACAAACAATATAGGATTTGTTAGTGCCACTGGTGACAGTTCAGACGTTTGCTGCATTTTCTAACCGGCCTTTACGACCATGCCGTCGTGAAACCACAGGCGGCTGGCTGATTCGCGATGCTGAACGCACTCCACTTTTGGCAGTGTTCTTTTGACCTCTTTCCCAAAGTTGCCCTGAGGCAGAAAAAAGCTCCACACTTCGGGCAGTAATATTTTAGGGCATTTTTGCTGGCTTTGCCGGGACAAGCAGCTATAATTTGCGGCAAGTAGCGACGGAAGGCGTATTTGATGCCGTAATGGAGAAGTTGATTGGTCTGCGAATGAGACGGCTGTTTGTTTTAGTGGTTTTGTCGATGGCGGCTCTGCCTGCGGGAAGAGTTTTTTCTGCAGTTGACAGTCGACAGGCCCAGGCATTTGTGGGCCAGGACCTGCATCTTAAAGGGGCCGAGGTCATAAGTTACAAGGGCCGAGCCGGTGAGACAAGCCGGCCTTTCCCGAAGGGTTTTGACTATGTGTTTGTATTTGCAAAGGGATTCTCGATGGCGGTCGGCGCCAACGAGTTTTCCAGCAACAAGGCCGTGGTGTGGCTGGAAAAGGCCGCTAACGGCTCCGGCGGGGCCGATTATAAAGCGAGCGCCTATTTAGAGGGGGCGCTATCGGTTAAGAAGGGCCGAGGCGCGCTGGCCAGCGGGTTGAGGGAGACAGTAATCAAAAAGGGCCAATCGCTGGTCGTTCGTTTTCGTGTCAGCGGTGAAGTTTTTGTCACGGCCGAAAAAAGAAAGATTGCCGACCCGCGAGGACTGGAGCTTTACAGAAAGGGCATTTCGGCGGTTGGTTCTGTGCCGGCCGGGCCGAAGTTTGTTGTTCAGCCGGAGGCGCTGGTTCCCGAACTTCCAGCGCGGCCGGCTAAGAAAGCTGTTGCGGCCAAGCCGCCTGAGAAAAAAGTTGTCGCCAAGGTGGTCAAAAAGAAGGTTGCGGCCAAACCTAAAAAGCCGGGGCTTTTTGAGCGGGTGTTTAAGCCAAGGAAGAAGCCTGAAAAGAAGAAGCCGGCCAAACCGGGTTTAATCGACGAAGAAATTTCGCGAGCCGAGGCCAAGGCCGCCGCCAAGCCGAAGCCCAAGGAGCCTCTGTTCAGGTATCCGGTTAATATATCTCCTGCCGGGGAAGGTCCGCTGAAATTTGAGTCGGCGCCGGCACCGGAAGGAGTGGATATTGCGGTGCTGACGCAGCGGTTTTATCTGTGGCAAAAACAGGACGAGAAGGGCGGACTGCTGGAGCTGCAGGCTGACAATGCGGTTGTATACTATGTTCGCGAAAAGCTTTCATCGAGCCAGGGGCAAGGGCCGATGCAAGAAGCTATCACCAGCGGAGCAGTCCAGGCGATTTATATGTCGGGTGACGTTCTGCTGACCGAAGGAGGGCGGACGGTTCGTGCCGACGAGGTCTATTACGATTTTGAGTTAAAAAAAGCTGTTGCGGTAAATGCGGTGATGCGGAATTTCGATGCAGAACGCGGGATACCGATTTATGTCAGGGCGGCGAAGCTGCGGCAGTTTGCCGAAAACAAATTTGCAGGCGAGGATATCATTTTGACAAGCAGCGAATTTCACCAGCCTCAGATTTCGCTGACAGCCTCAGAAATAATTATTACCGATACGACCGACGTCGATGCCCGCCAGGGTAAGGTTTCAGACAGCAGCTACGATGCGCAGATGCGTGATGTGCGTTTGAAGCTCGACAGAAGAACAATTTTCTACTGGCCTTTTCTGCGGAGTAATCTGCAAAGGCCTGATGTTCCAATCAAGAGCGCTCATATGGGCCACAACCGTATCTGGGGGACCACGGCAGAGACGCAATGGTACCTGGCACGGCTTTTGGGGCTTCGAGAGCCGGCGGGGACACAGAGCATTTTTTCAGCAGATTATTACAGCAAGCGAGGCTTCGGTACTGGTGCAGAGATTGACTACGAGAGGGAAAAGTATTTCGGCAAGCTGTTGGGTTATGTGATTGACGATTCCGGGAAAGACCGTCTTGGAAGGAGCGATGCACGGAGGAACCTTGAGCCACCCCGAGACCTTCGAGGGCGCCTGTTGTGGCGACACAGACAGTTTCTGCCATACAACTGGCAGCTCACAACGGAGGTTAGTTATCTGTCGGACAGGAACTTTCTTGAATCGTACTATCGTGGCGAGTTCTATACAGACAAGGAGCAGGAGACACTGGTTCATCTGAAGCGTATAGAGGACAACTGGGGTCTTTCTATTCTGAGCAAGATGCGTATAAACGATTTTGCCGATGAACTGGAAGAACTGCCGACGGTTGAGTATCACCTGACGGGACAGTCACTTTTTGACGACAAGTTTACGCTCTACAGTGACACAGAGGCTGGGCGGCTGCGTCAGCGATTAGGTTCGCCCACTTTGTTGACCGAACCTCAGGAGTTCTATACGTTTTTATCTGAGAGGGCCGAGCTTGATATGCCGATGACGCTGGGCAGGATGAAGGTTGTTCCTTTTGTTGCAGGCACGGCGGGATTTGAGGACCAGCTTGGGTTCAGAACTGACCTTGGCGGAGGTGCCGGCGGCAGAAAAGACGAGGTCTGGCTTGGTGAAGCAGGTGCGCGGGTGTCAGGACCAGCTTTGTGGAAGGTGTACCCGAATGTCAAATCGCGATTGTGGGATTTGAACCAGTTGCGGCATATAATAAAGCCGGAGCTGACAATAGTATCTTATCTTCCGAATGACTCGGTCATTGAACAACGTGATACAGTGAACGTAGGTATTTCTCAGCGGCTTCAGACGAAGCGAGGCCAGGCGGGCGAAGAGCGGACGGTGGACTGGATGCGGCTGAATACGGACGTTACGTGGGTGAGCGATTCGGATGACGCATCTGCCGGTGCGGATAGGTTTATCTGGAACAAGCCGTTTATTCCGATGCGGACCAGGCGCAGCAGCGACACATTCGGGCCGAGGCGGGATTACTTCGGTGCCGACTATGCGTGGTACATCAGCGATACGTTCAGCCTGTTGAGTGATATGAATTACGATATCAAGAGTGGAGTGGTGCAGCAGTTTGATATCGGGGTCTCGCACTTTCGCTGGCCCAACTTGAGTTATTATGTAGGCAGCAGGTATCTGAGGCGGACTGTGAGCGAAGGTGAGAAAGGGACGAACGCATTTACGTTTGCGGCTACCTACATCCTCGACCCGCGATATACGCTTGTTTTTTCGCAGCAGTTTGATTTCGACTACGGTGCAAACATACGAAGTGATATAACGCTGATAAGGCAATATCACCGGGTCTGCTGGGCGATTACGTACAGCGCCGATGAGTCGTTGGACAGCCACGGGGTAATGCTTAGTGTATGGCCTCAGGGCGTGTCGGAGCTGGGGATTGGGGCGAAACGATATATGGGTCTCGGCAGTTCGGCAGGATATTGAGAGCGTAAAGGGTAAAATAAGGTAAGGGAATTGGTTTCTTCGGGTTTTGGTGAGGTTTTAAGGAGATTGACATGGCATTAGTAGATACGAGAAAGATGTTTGACAGCGCGTTGAAAGGCGGCTACGCGATAGGCGGTTTCAATGTGAACAATATGGAGATAACTCAGGGTATAGTAAGTGCAGTTGCCGAAGAGAAAGCCCCGCTGATTTTACAGGTATCCAGAGGCGCGCGGGCTTACGCGAGCATGGCCTACCTCAAGGCGATTATCGACGCGGCGGTTGCCGAGAACCCGAATATTCCCATGGTGTTGCATCTGGACCACGGTGATACCTTCGAGACGTGCAAGCAGAGCATTGACGACGGTTTTACCTCGGTAATGATTGATGCATCGAGCAGGCCCTTCGAAGAAAACATAAAAGTCACCAAGGGTGTAGTGGAGTATGCGCACGACAATAATGTAGTCGTTGAAGCCGAGTTAGGCCAGTTGGGCGGTATCGAGGAAGACGTGGCAGGTGTAAGCAGCGATGATGTGAGCGAGCATCTGACCGACCCTGATGAGGCGGTGGAATTTGTCGAAAGGACAGGCTGCGATTCTTTAGCGGTGGCCTGCGGCACGAGTCACGGTGCTTACAAGTTCAAGAGTGAGCCGAAGCTGGCTTTGGATGTGATACAGGAGATTGGTGAGAGGCTGCCCGGATTTCCTCTGGTGATGCATGGCTCGAGCAGCGTGTTGAAGGAGTTCAAAGACCTTATCAACAAGTACGGCGGCGATATGCCGGATGCGATGGGTGTGCCTGAATCTGCGATATCGGAGGCGGTCAAGATGACGGTCTGCAAGGTCAATATTGATACGGACTTGCGAATGGCGATGACAGCGAAGGTCAGACAGGTTTTCGCCGAGAAGCCGCGCGAGTTTGACCCGCGTAAGTATCTCGGGCCCGCCAGAGAGGCGATAAAAGCAATGGTAAAACATAAGCTGCACATTTTAGGCTGCGCCGGCAAAGCTGCTGAGTGCAGTTAAGCGCTTGTGATTTCGCCGCGTTGCCGAAGGCAGTCGGGAGGAGAAGTTCATAGTTCATAGCTTATAGTTCATAGTTCATAGTGCGTAGTTCGTAGCCCATAGTTCGTAGTTCGTAGCTCATAGTTCGTAGTTCATAGGTCGTAGTTTTTAGTTGGTAGTTCTTAAGGAGTAATCGTTTGTACCGGCTGAGGTTATTGAGCTTTCCCCGCAGAGAAAAAATGAAAAGACAAGACAATTCGGGATATATTTTGCAAAAGAACGGGCGCAGGCAAATTGACGCCGCCGAGCAAATGGGAAATGTGCGAAGATTTTCCGGTGGCCCCATGCTACGCACGAAAGTATGTGAGCTTTTCTTAAGCTGGTTGGCCTTGAGCGTCTTTTTGTCAGCCAGCTGTCTTGCAGCCGGTCGGCCGGTGCCCATTGAAATCGGCACGGCCAAATCAACGGAACCCAACGCTGCTGAAATGACAAGAAGCGATTCGGCGGTGGACGCAGTTGTTGGAAGTCCTGAACTTCTACCAGCGAATTCGAACACGATTGAGGCAGCCTGTTCACTTATCTATCAGGGCAAATTCGACGCCGCGGGTGAATTGGTCGAGCAGTTCCGAACCGGCGCCGACCCTAATTTTGGTCGTTTGGCGCGGATTATTGACAAATATCAGGCTGTTAGTAAAGAGCGTCTGTTAGGTCGCAAGGCTGCGTACAAAGAGCAATTGGTCAAGCTGGCAGAACTTCAAGAGGCTGAAAGAGCGAGGCAAAGAGCTTCAGAGCCGGAAGTCGATACGGACAGCAATGACGTAAACGACGTAAATGACGTAAACGATATTATTTCAGTGCTTTCTGTTATTGCCAAGGCCAGCGAATTTGCTGATGAGCAGCAGAAGGATGAGTTGTTGGACGAGATGTTCGTGAAAGAGGTTTTCCAAAGGGCAATGGACAAAGCGTCTGAATTCGAGTCAGAAGGCAAATGGCTCGATGCATATATAACCTGCTATAGCTGGCTGCAGGCCATTGACAAGGATAACAAGAGATATTCGGATAATGCTGAGCAGGTTTTGGAGAAAGCGAACATTGTTGCTTCGTTCCAAGACAGTCCTTGTGAGACGCGGAAGGAACGTTATGAGGGGGTAAAGAAAGAGATGTTTTTCCGGGCGATTAATGCGCTGGATTTGAATTATGTCAGCACTGTGGATTATCGCCAAATGACCACTAAAGCCATCAAACGTTGCAGGTTGTTGGCAGAAGTGATGCGGGCGTCATTTTCACAAATTGAACAAAGCGCTGTTGGGGAATCATTGGGTGAGAACTGCTTGAGTCGGCCTGATAGTCACAAGATTGCGGCCTGGTCGGCGGGTCTGGCAGATATTCTCGAAGAGGTGAACGCCTCTCCCGTTGGCATGAGGAAGAAGCAGTTTACGGATGTATGTGAGAAGGCGCTCGAACTGAACGCGCAAACAGTGCAGTTGCCACGGCATTTACTGATAGTACAGTTTGCCGAAGCGGCGCTATCGGCTCTGGACCGTTACACGACGATGGTCTGGCCCAGGCAGGTGCAGGATTTTGCGAAAATAATGACGAATGAGTTTACAGGAATCGGTATAGAGATTTCCAAACAAAAAGGATTGTTGACGGTGGCGAGTCTTTTGCCTGACACCCCGGCGTATTATTCGGGTCTTGATGCCGGTGACGTCATAGAAGCAGTGGATGGGGTTTCAACAAAAGATATGTCTCTTGGCTGCGCGGTCAAGAATATAACGGGGCCGGCGGGCACAAAGGTGAGATTGACGATAAGACGTCCGGGCCAGGAACAGTCTTTTGATATAACGATAATCCGAGCCAAGATAATTGTCCCAACGATTCGGGGCTGGCAAAGGACCAAAACAGGCGGGTGGCTATATATGGTCGACGAGGAGGAGAAAATAGGATATGTCCGGCTTACCAGTTTTTCCGACAAGACAGCCGGTGACCTTACGAGTGTACTTAGTGAGCTTGAGGCTGCGGGGTTAAGGGGGCTTATTCTGGACTTGCGATTCAACTCGGGAGGGCTTTTGGACAGCGCTATCAAGATAACCGACCTATTCATCAAGGAAGGGCTAATAGTCAGCAGGCAGCCCGGTCGGGGATTTGCAAGATATGCGATGGCACACAAGAGAGGCACCCATCCGAACTACCCACTTGTCGTGCTGATAAACAGCTATTCGGCAAGCGCGTCAGAGATTGTGGCCGGTGCGTTGGCAGACAAGACCCATAACCGAGCAATTCTGGTAGGCGAAAGGACGCACGGCAAAGGCAGCGTTCAGGAGATAATCCACTATCCGGAGGGAGGTCACCTAAAATATACTATGGCGTACTACCATTTACCCTCGGGTCAAAGGGTCAAAAGCAAAGAGGCGATGGAGGAACAAGGCAGGAGTGACTGGGGTGTTGGGCCTAATATTGAGATTAAATTAAGAAGCGACGAACTTAAGAAAAGGTTCGATGTGCAGAGAGATAACGATGTGCTGGCCAAAGCCGACCACGAGAGTTCAGGGACGACCGAACTTGTAAAGCACAGCGCCGCCGAGACGCTTGCCGCCGACCCGCAGTTGGCGGTTGGCGTTCTGTCTGTCAAGACTAATTTGATAGAGGAAAGCGTGAAACCTAAAACGAAAAATGTAAAGCCGAGGTTCAGGATTCTGAACTTTGAGCTGTAGGTTTTGGCTTTAAGCTTTTGTGATGGCGAAACAAGAAGAAAGAAGCAAATATGAACATCAAAGACGGGAGAAGCTGGCCCGTATCAGGCAGTTGGATTCTGTTGAAGACCCATACGGAGGCAGGTATGACGGGACCGAGGCGGCTGAAGCAGTCAAGAGTAGATTTAGAGATGGTGATGAAACGCAGCAGGCCAGGTGTGCCGGGAGAATTGTGCTTCTGAGGGATATCGGCAAGCTGGTTTTTATTACGCTTCGCGACCGGAGCGGAACGATTCAGGTCGGCATGAGCAGAAAGCTTATGAGTGAGCAGTGGCAGCTTACGAAACTGCTTGAACTCGGCGATATAATCGGTGCCGCTGGTCAGCTTGGCAAGACCAAGACGGGCGAGATTACCATATGGGCGGATAGTCTGACGCTGCTGAGCAAGTCGCTGCTGCCGCCGCCGGAGAAATTTCACGGGCTTTCTGATATTGACCTACGCTATCGTCAGCGCTACGTGGATTTGTGGGCCAATCCCGAGGTAATGGAACGATTCAAGAAGCGAAGTGCGATTATGTCGACGATTCGCGGATTTCTTGAAAGTCGGGGCTTTCTGGAAGTTGAGACGCCGATGATGCAGACGATAGCGGGCGGTGCCGCCGCGAAGCCGTTTATAACCCACCACAACAGTCTGAATATGGATTTATTTCTGCGGATAGCTCCGGAGCTGTTCCTGAAGCGTCTGCTGGTAGGTGGGATGGAAAGGGTCTTTGAGATAAACCGAAATTTTCGCAATGAGGGTCTGAGCCGCCAACACAATCCTGAGTTTACAATGCTCGAATTGTATCAGGCCTATGCCGATTATAATGTGATGATGGAGCTTACCGAGGAAATCATTTCGCTGCTGGTGAAAAAATACTGTCAGGGCAGTCGGCTTCAGTTCGACGATAAGACGGTGGATTTCAGCCAGCCGTGGCGGCGGGCTACCTACTCGGAACTACTGAAGGAGTACAGCGGTTGTGATATCGAGGATATCGAGGCGGTGAGGGCCAGGGCGAAGGAGCTTGGGCTGGACGAAGATGAGATGGACGACGTGGTTGTTATCAATACGGTATTTGAAGCTACGGTCGAAGACAATCTCGTGGACCCGACTTTTGTGATTGATTATCCGGCGGCACTTTGTCCGCTGACGAAGCCCAAAAAGGATAAGCCGGAATATGCCGAGCGCTTTGAGCTTTTTATAGCTGCGATGGAAATAGCGAATGCTTATACAGAGTTGAACGACCCCGCTATTCAGGAGGAGAATTTCCGTATCCAGCTTCGAGGCCAACAGGAATCGATGGCGACAATGGACAGTGATTTTATATCGGCCTTGAAATATGGTATGCCGCCTGCGGGAGGGCTGGGTATCGGAATTGACCGGCTCATAATGGTGCTGACCGGCGCCGCAAACATTCGGGACGTCATCCTGTTTCCACTTCTACAGCCTGTGACAGAGTCATGAAAAGGAGCCGGTCAAGTTTCAGATTCGGCGGTTGGAAAGAGCAGAAGATTCTCCCGGCGGTAACTATCCACGAGGACCTGGTATGCTGAAACTATTCCTTTGCCTCAGATACCTGCGTAAGAGGAAAATCGTGCTCCTGAGTATTGCAGCGGTTGGGCTTTCCGCGGCTCTTTTGATAGTGGTAGCGAGTTTGTTCAGCAGTTTCATCAAAGCAATCGAGAGAACCGGACAAGAGGCTTTTGGTGATATATATCTCGATGCGTGGAAGCAAATCCCCGAATGTGAGCAACTTCTGGAACGGCTGGAGCTGGTGCCTGGTGTGGAGGCGGCCACAGCGGTTCTTGATACTTACGGACTGCTGCACTTGGGGCCGGGAAACGTTCGAGCAGTGCGTATTTTGGGAATTGACCCGCGGAGTTACGCGAGGGTTACGGGCTTTAAGAACGCCCTGCTGAATCAAAAGGATACGCAGACCGAGCCGAGCTTTACAACGAGTGAGTACCCAAATGGAAGATGTGGTTTCGTAGGCATCGGCGTACTTGGCAAGCCGGATGAACAAACCGATGAGTACGACTTTGAGCAGAGGAATAAGACCTGGCTCGGCAAGGAGGTTGTGCTGACCACCGGAGCGGTTATCGAGAAAACAAAAGGCGATGGTTCCGGTAAAACCGAGCGACGCTTTAAGCGCAGGTTGTTGAAGTTCAGGATTGCCGACATTTCTTTTACCGGTATGTACATGCGCGACACGAAAGACGTTTATCTTCCTATTGAGCAGGTTCGGGAGCTGGTAACCGCTGGTGGTTCGGGTCACAATGGACCACATGAGGTCGTTCAGATAAAGCTAATCGACGGCATCAGGCAGGAAGAGATGCTTGGGCCGGTGCGCGATGCGTGGGAAGCCTTTGCACGAGAAGAGAATCTGCCTTCATACCTGGTGTCAAATGTGATGTTGAAGACATCCAAACAGATGCAGGAGTTTTTTGTTGCCGAGCTTCGAAAGCAGATGAAGATACTGATGCTGATATTTGGCGTTGTATGCTCGGCAACGGTGCCGCTGATATTCTGCATATTTTATATGATAGTGGAAATGCGTCGGAAGGATATTGCGGTCATCAAGAGTTGCGGCAGCGGCAGCGGGACGGTGGTATCGACCTTTCTTGCTTTTGGCGCGTGTGTGGGGATAGTCGGCTCAACTATAGGGACAATTATCGCGTATGTTGTGACAAGGAACGTGAACATTATTGAGGGATGGATTCGAGTAGTCTTTGGCCTGAAACTGTGGAAAAGCAGTGTGTATGCTTTCGAGAGGATTCCGAACGAAGTCAACTGGGAGGCGGTGGTGTGGATTACTTCTTCAGCGGTTATTGCCGCGGCTGTCGGTGCATTGGTGCCGGCGATTGTGGCAGCAACAGTAAAACCGGTGAACATTCTGCGATATGAGTAGTTGGAAAACATGTATAAAGTTACGCTTGCAATAAGGTATCTTTTGAGACGGCGGATGGCATATCTTGCGGTACTGGCTGTTGCGCTGTGCGTGTTTATGGTTGTTGTGGTGATGACCGTAATGACGGGTCTGGTACACGACTTTAAGATAAAAAATCATAACTGGGTGGGTGATTGTGTCGTCAGCAGCGATTCGCTGGTTGGCTTTGCCTATTATGAGGAATTTGTACAGATGCTGGAGGGGAAAGATTTTGTCAAGGCTGTCTCGCCGGTGATAAGAAGCTATGCGCTCTTGACCTATGAGCAGTCTGATTACAACGAAAACGTTGAACTTATGGGGATAGATGCAAGGCGGCACTGTATGGCCACGGATTTCGGCAGCACTTTGCATTACCATAAGAATGCCTGTGCCAGCGTTTTTGAGCCGACGTACGACGCCAATCTTCCGGGCGGGGTGTTTGGGCTTAACCTGCTGGTGTCGCGAGATGAGTTTAAGAGCTACAGGCTGAGGCAAGATTCTCCGCAGTTTCGCTTTATGGTAAACTGCTTTCCGCTGACAGCCAAAGGCGCACTGGCCAAGGCGGGCCTGGGCCTGGTAAACAGCAAGACTTTCTATTTCAGCGATGATTCTCGTACCGATTTGGCAAAGGTAGACGGCAGTTTTATATATCTTCCGCTTGGTCAGGCCCAGATACTTTGCGGGATGGGCGGTGAGCCGAAAAGAGCCAGTGCCATTCATATAAAGTTCCGACAGGGTGTGAAACTTGACCACGGATGCAAAGAAGTTGCTTCATTATGGCAGGGGTTTCTGGAAGATAAGAAAGGGCAAAAGGGAGCGGGTTTGCTGGATAAAGTCGTGGTCGAAAGCTGGAAGGGTTACAGACGCGAGACAATCGCGGCGATGGAAAAAGAGCAGGTGATGATGATAGCGGCGTTCGCGATGATTGGTGTTATAACGGTTTTCATCGTTTTTGTTGTTCTCTATATGATTATAAGTCACAAGAGCAAAGACATCGGTATACTAAAGAGCATAGGCGCTTCAAGCGGAAGTATTGTGCAGTTGTTTTCGGGTTTTGCTTTCTTGATAGGGATTTTGGGCTCCGGCATCGGTGTGGTCGGGGGCTGGTTGTTTTTGCTGAAGATAAATCAAATAGAAGGCTGGCTGTTTCAGCACTTCGGTTTTCAGTTATGGGATAGAAGTATATACGTTATTGGCGACATTCCAAACACTGTCGATGCGAAAGTTCTGGGCGTAATAGTGGTTTCGGCGATAGCGGCCTGCCTGGCCGGGGGAATTGTACCAAGCTGGCAGGCAGCAGGCTCGATGCCGGTTGAGACTCTACAGGTGAATCAATTATGAGCAGGGACGAGTGTATATTAGAGGCCAAAGGAGTTCATAAATCTTATCGGATGGGCGCAACAGAAGTTCGTGTGCTCAAAGGTGTGAATTTAGCTGTTCGCAAGGGTGAGTTTGTCGCGATAGTGGGGGCGTCCGGCAGCGGCAAAAGTACGCTGCTGCATATTTTGGGTGCGCTGGATAAGCCGAACAAGGGCGTTGTCAGCTTTGAGGGCAGGGATTTCAGCCGGTTTAATGGAGGAGAGCTCAACAGATTCCGCAACAAAAAGGTAGGCTTTGTTTTTCAGTTTTATCATTTATTGGACGAGTTAGATGTATTAGAGAACGTCTTGCTGCCTGCGATGGCAAGGACAAGCATGTTCGGTTGGCTTGTCAGACGCAAGCGGGCTAAGAAGCGGGCGTTGGACCTGCTGGCTCAGTTCGGTTTGGCCGAAAGGGCTCAACATAAGCCCTATCAGCTCTCCGGCGGCGAGAGACAAAGGGT
>JAUWIU010000029.1 GCA_030608075.1 Phycisphaerae bacterium | reverse complement strand
GCGACTGCATGGTTAATTTCGAAGACCATAGTGTGATAGCTGGTGACTGGCTGAAGAATGATGCGCCTGTTGTAGCGGTGGAGCCGAATGCTGACGGGTTCAAAGGCTGGTACGAGTTCGATGAGACCTCCGGTCTGACCGCGGCTGATTCATCGGGCAACGGGTTTGACGGTACGGTATACAAGGAATTGGGCATACCAAATCCGCGGTGGGATTCGGGCGGCAAGTTTGCTCGCTGCCTGGGGTTTGTCGTCGAATACGGCGTGCTTGTAGTTGACCCGGATAATCCTGCGGAACCTAACCTGTTCAGCGAGGTTGACGAGGCCGTTACAATTTCGGTGTGGGTATACGGCTACACGATTTATGAATCGACGGCGGTAATTTTTCAGGCCAGCCAGGGAAGTCGGCCAATCATAAGCATCTATGTCAACACTTTAACTGGGGCTATCAGTTTTGAGACAGGCCTGGGCGAGCTGGACAGGCTCGATGTGCCCGAGCCTGAAAAGTGGGACCAGTGGAACCACTACACATTTGTTAAAGATGGTAATGAAGGCTGCCAGCGGGTGTACCTAAACGGCTGTTTGATAGCTGAAAAGAAGGGTGTTTCCGCATCGATGGCGGGGATAGGCACCGCTTCAATCGGAATGGCGCGTCACGATTACGGTGACGCTTTTGCGGGCAAACTGGATGACTTCCGCGTGTACAACTACGCTTTGAGCCAGGCTGAGATTGTCAGCGTTATGGGCGAGAGCAGCTGGGGATGTCCGCTTGTTTCGGCGGCGAATCTGTCGGATGACGAAGCAGCCGGCTTAAAGGCGGTGAATTTCAAGGACTATGCGGTCTTTGCCGAGAGCTGGCTTGCCGAAGCGCTTTGGCCGTAGGTCGTAGTTCGTCATTGGTGGTTTGCGATTAGTGGTCTGTATTTATTCGGGCCTGCAGCAATTTTTTCGCTGTGGGCCCGTTTTTTTGCTTGATGAGCATTTAACGGAGGGTTGCATCGGCTCATGACGATGTTTACAATCATGGTGCCGGTCGTTCCATGTTTTCTAAAGTTGTGAGGGCTGTGTGATTTGTTTTGCCAGCTCGCCCAGCAATGCGTGCATTTGGGCGTCGGAGCTTCGAGCCTGCGTGATTTTGCTGCAGGCATGCATAACGGTCGTGTGGTCGCGACCACCCAAATGGCCTCCAATCTCTTCAAGGCTGTGTTTCGTCAGATTTCTCGCCAAATACATACAAATCTGACGCGGCAGAGTGATGCTCTGACTGCGTTTCTTGCTCTGCAGGTCCGCAAGACGAACGTCAAAATGCTCGGTTACAACCTCGATAATATCCGTTATACTTATATGCCTCACTGCTGATTCGATCTGCCCCGCCAAAGCTTGCTGTGCCGTTTCAACTGTAATCGGCTGACCGGTCATGCTCGATATGGCGCAGATGGTTGTCAAAGCACCCTCTAATTCTCTGATGTTCGCATGCACCTTGCGGCCAATATATTCTGCTATCTCATCGGAAATGCTCATCCCGCGAAGATGCGCCTTCTTCTGGACTATCGCAACTCTCGTCTCATAGCTCGGCGGGTCAATTCGAGTAACCAGGCCCCAGTTAAATCTGCTGATAAGACGCTCCTCAAGCGCGGGAATCTCCGCCGGTGAGCAGTCGGCGCTGAGTATAATTTGTTTGCCGTTGTTGTACAGTGCGTTAAATGTGTGAAAGAATTCTTCCTGACTTTGCTCACGCTCCCGCAAAAACTGAATGTCGTCTATTACGAGTATATCAACCGTACGAAACTGGCTTTGAAACCCAGCTAATTCTCCTTCATGGATGGCTCTGATAAATCTGTTGACGAAATCTTCACAGCTCAGAAACTGAATTATCGCATCGCAGAATTTCCGCCTGCTGTCCCTGCATACCGCCTGCAGAAGGTGCGTCTTGCCCAGACCGGAATTGCCGTAGACAAAAAGTGGATTATACGTGTCCCCCGGCGACTGACTCACCGCAACGCAGCTTGCGTGGGTAAGGCGGTTGCTTGGCCCTACCACAAAATTGTCGAAGGTATAATCGGGATGCAGTCGGAACCGCGCTTCGCGGCGTTCGGCAAAATCGCCGGAGTCCCCACGGTGGTCAAGGTTGAACTCTACCGTAACCAAGTGCCCGGTTATGTGCTGAGCAGCTCGCGTGAAACTGTTCTTGCAGTTGTCTCGTAAGAACTGAAGGATTGCTTCGTCCGGACATCCGATTTCCAGTGAGCCGCCGTCAAGGTGTGAAACCTTTAACTCATCGAACCATTTGCGGGTATTAGCGGGGTCAAGTGCTTTTGCACGTTCGAGTATATCAACGAAAATGTTCTCAACTTCACGAGCTGCCAAAACACAATCCCTTATGAGTTTCTGCTCTATGCAAATAGCAACTGTCGGTTAGAATCAATGTCAGAGATTTTTACGATACCAAAACAGCACCCTGTGTGGTTGACCGAAAGAGCTCCCTGACAAAAGCGACACCGGGAATTTAAGCCGTAACGGCTGCCTTTGTCAAACAAAAAATCCTTCCATCCGAAAATATCTGAAAAGAACTGCATATTTTGTTAAGGCAAGTCCCGCCGCCGCCGGCCTCGCCACAGATGCTGAGAAAGGTCAAAATCATATCCGCACTTGAAATTCCCCCCAATATCTGCGAAACTAAATAACCGATGCTATCCCTGCCCGGGCAGGGAATCGGCGAAACCGTGATACACAGGGCCACTGCTCTTGTGGCAGTCATGTGAGAAAACAGTTATGGGCATTTTCAGCAAAACCGCCGGGTATATCAGGCAGCGATTGGGCAAAACGCGTGACAAAATCACCTCTTCACTTTCGCTGGTCCTGAGCCTCGGACGCAATATCGATAACGCTTTGCTTGATAAGCTCGAAGAGACGCTCATAAGCGACGATATCGGCGTCGAGACAACCGATAAGCTCATATCAGACCTCCGCACAGCCTTCCGTAACAGGCAGATTTTAAAAACCGACGATATTATTCCCTTCCTGAAAGAACACATGAAGAGTTACTGGCCCCATCGCGACAGACAATTGTGCCTTGCCGACAGCCGGCCCACCGTTATCCTGGTCGCCGGGGTCAACGGCTCCGGAAAAACCACAAGCATCGCCAAACTTGCACACATCCTCAGTCAGAACGACAAAAAAGTCATCGTCGCAGCCTGCGACACTTACAGGGCCGCCGCCGTCGAGCAGCTCGCAATCTGGGCACATCGCATCGGCGTACAAATCGTAAAGCATAAAAGCGGCTCGGACCCCGCTGCCGTCGCCTTTGATGCCTGCGAAGCCGCGGTCGCAAGAGGCGCCGACTTTCTGATTTTAGACACAGCAGGAAGGCTGCATACACAGAAGGACCTGATGAGACAACTTACAAAGATTCGTGATGTCGTAACCCGCAAAATTGCCGCAGCGCCCAATGAGGTGTTACTGGTTCTCGATGCTACTACCGGCCAAAACGCAATCGCACAGGCAAAAATGTTTACCGACGCCATTGATGTTACAGGGATATTCCTGGCAAAGCTTGACGGCACCGCACGAGGAGGAATCGTTATTGCCATAAAAGACCAGCTCGACATACCGGTCAAATTTGTCGGTTTGGGCGAAAAGCCCGAAGACATCGCTGAATTCGACCCCGATACATTTGTCGAAGCCCTGTTTAATTAGCATCTGTTGCGGAAACAGGATTTTGTCATTCCCGCGGAAGCGGGAATCCAGTTTTTTGGTTTTAGACCCCTGCTTTCGCAGGGGTGACATTAGTGGTTTTGCTTTCCGCAACAGGAACTAATTAGTCCTGGTAATTGTCGAAAGATTGCTGTCATGAAGTACAAAAAGCTGTCGCTGGTGGTGATATTGCTTGGCCTGCTCTGCCCGCCTAATACTAATGCCAGGAGCAAACCACGCCCTATCAAACCGTGGCAAACCAGGCCGCCTGAAGCAAAAACTCGCTCCAATACAGTCGAATTTGTTCTATCTTATGACTTCTCCGTACCGGGAGAAACCCACAGGATAAGATTCGTTGTCCTTCTTCCCAGAACAATACCGCGCAGGCAGAAAATATTTGCCATAAAATTCTCGCCGGAGCCGCTCAGGTTTTTCACCAAAAACGGAAACGATTATGCCGAGTTTGTTTTCGTCAGGCCCGGAAAACGGTTCAAAGTGAAAATGAATGTCAAGGCAAGGTGGTTCAGATATGACCTGTCTACCGCACGAAGAGAACAGAAAAAAGAACCTCTTAAAACGGCCCACCTCGAAGATTTTCTCAGAGAGGAAAAGTTCATAGATAAGAACCACCCCCTGATACGGCAAATCGCCGAAAACATAAAAGGCCCGACCGAAACAGACATTATAAGGAGCGTATACGATTACGTGATTAACAATATGGAATACGGAGGCTCCCGCCAAAAAGACTTGGGCGCAGTCAAAGCTGTTCAACAAAGAAAAGGCGATTGCTCCGAATACTCCGACCTTTTTGTGGCTTTATGTAGAGCTAAACACATCCCCGCCAGAACCGTCGAAGGTTACGTAACACAATCAAGCAGTACCGCCAAACATGTTTGGACCGAGGTATATCTGCACGAATACGGTTGGGTCCCCTTTGACCCTACATTGGCGGACAAAAGGAACCCGTGGATTCGAAGATATACTTTTGATACCTTAAAACCGGTCTACATATATTTCACTCATATTCGCAATGATACCGTTCTCGACAATTATCATCTGTATTTGGCCTCTTACCGGGGCGACAAAATTAAAGTGAAGGATTCAATTGAGTTCAGATAATCCGACATAGGCCAAAGAGGTGTGAGATGATACATGCGTTCAGTAAAATAGATTTTAACGTAAACAATGCCGGCAAATTTCTCGTGGCCGCAGCTTTTCTGTCCATGACCTTTAATACGGTACTACTTTCTGCCGCAAAGACAGGCGATTTTCTGAAACCTGTGCCCATCACCGCAGTAAAGATTGAAGACAGCTTCTGGTCTCCGAAGTTGGCCGTTTGCCGCCAAAGCACCGTTCCACATTCCTGGAAATACATCGAAGGCAACATAAAAACGCTCAAAAAAATAGCAGGATTGGGCACCGAACCGGGCCGGACCGGCCTCTGGACCGAAGCCAACCTCCATAAATTCATCGAGACAATCGCCTATTCCCTTGCCCTGCAGCCGGACCCAATACTCGAAAAAAGACTGGACGAGATAGTCACTATCCTCGCAGCCGCCCAGCGCCCTGACGGATATATCCACGCTCACGTCATCATCAATAACCTAAAGCCCTGGGGCAATCTCTACCACCAGCACGATGGGTACGTGGCCGGCCATTTGTATGAAGCAGCCGTTGCACTGTTCCAGGTTACTGGAAAGACAACATTGCTCGATGTTGCCTGCAGGTCTGCCGACCAGGCCTGTCGGCATTTTCTTGACCAGGGCAACCCCGGATTTCCCGGCCACGCCGAGATGGAGCTGGCACTGGTGCAGCTTTATCGCGCCACCGGCAAAAAACGTTACCTGCACCTGGCACAAACCTTCATCGAACGAAGGGGTAAACACGGTGCACACGATTGCCCTCGCTTTGCCTGTAACTATTTTCAAGACCATCTGCCCATACGTCAGCAGAAGGAAATCACAGGCCACGCAGTCCGTGCCGTTTTCTTCGCAAGCGGTGTAGCCGATGTGGCGCTGGAAACCGCCGAGGCGGATATGCTCGGCGCCGCCAAGAGATTGTGGAATAGTGCCACGAAGCGAAAAATGTACATTACCGGCAGTGTGGGCGCCTCAAGAAAACACGAGGCCTTTTCGGACGATTATGTCCTGCCTAACAATGGCTACTGCGAATCCTGTGCCGCCTGCGGCCTCGCCGATTTTGCACACCGTATGCTTATGCTGCAGGCAGACGCTCAATGTGCAGATGTCCTGGAACGGGTGCTTTACAATGCTATCCTGCACGGGATTTCTCTCGACGGAAAATCCTTCTACTACAGAAACCCGCTCACCGACCGCGACCATCCACGCGGAAATAACTGGTGCTGCTGTCCCCCCAATTTGTCTCGAACCATCTTGAAAGTCGGCAGCTATATCTATGCTCGCAGCCAAACAGAAATATATGTAAATCTTTATATCGCAGGAACCGCTAAAATCCCTTTGCCCGGCAATACTGTTACCTTGACGCAGCAGACACAATACCCCTGGGCTGGAAAGGTAAAAATTCTCGTCAGCCCCCGGAGCGAAGGCCGTTTCTCGATAAATCTCAGAATTCCCGGCTGGTGCCAAAAAACACAGCTTAAGATAAATGGAGTTGAGGTGGAACACTTCCCCATCCGTAAGGGATACGCTCATCTGCAGCGAAAATGGAATAGCAAAGATGTGATTGAACTGGATTTTCAAATGCCCGTCCAGCTGTTCGAAGCACACCCAAATGTCACGCAAAACCGCGGACTGGTGGCTATCCAGCGGGGTCCAATAGTCTATGGCATTGAGGGGCTCGACAACAATGAAAATCTCGATATCACCCTGGCCATCGACCCTCAGTTCAGGATAGAACACCTGCCCGATTTCCTCGGCGGCGTAACTGTCGTTAAAGGCAAATCCGACCAGGCCAGGTCCTTTCTGGCGAACCCTTTCTATGCCTTAGCTAACCGGAAAAACTCCAGCCAGAGGGTTTGGCTGCCACAGGCAGGCAAGAAGGAAACTCACGCGGGTTGTGAGGACAAACTTTATCGTGCGCTTGCCCCATCGACCTTGACCCCCTAAAAACCGACGTCGCAAGCGGCAGCCTTTGTGACAGTCATAGTTTGCATTAAGACAAAACGCTCGCACTGAACGTATCTCTATAGCAACTTATGTCAAGGTAATATTAACTCGCTTTTTCACACATCGCCGTCTCAGGCCGACAAACTCATCGGTTCTTCAGCAGTGCCGGCTGGCCGGTCGCCTCGAGAACGCTGCGCCACAGCCCCCCATCGGGGTGAACATTGTTCTTCCGCGATACCGCCATCCGGATTGGGACGTGAACAAGATAATTATGCACAAGACTTATTATCAGGTCGCTCTTGCCAGCCATAGCCGCATGTACGGCGTTGGTGCCCAGCCGAGCACAATAAATCGAATCATTTGAATTTGCCGGCGCTCCGCGAATGATATAGCTGGGGTCGATATACTTCAGATTTATCTCTATCTGCTTTTCTTTGAAGTACGCGGCAATCCTTTCTCTAAGGAAATCGCCGATATCAGCCGGTTTTCTGTTGCCCGAGGCATCGACGGCGCCGGAACCACCCATAAGGTGCTGCCCCGCACCCTCGGCGACCAGAATCACCGCATGTTTGCGCCGTTTGAGCCGCTCTTGTAGATGTCTTAGCAGCCCGTTTTCACCTTCCAGCTCAAAAGGTACTTCAGGGATAAGCACATAATTGACGTCGTTGTTCGCTAAAGCTGTGTGCGCCGCGATAAACCCCGACTCCCTGCCCATTACCTTGACAATTCCGACTCCGTTTATCGCATTGCTCGCTTCCACGTGCGCCGCCGCAACAGCATCCACCGCTTTGGATACCGCCGTCTCAAACCCGAATGATTTCTGCACAAAGCTCAGGTCGTTGTCAATTGTCTTCGGAACTCCTACCATGGCAATTTTAAGACCGCGTTTCTTAATCTCCTCCGATATTCTCAGAGCACCCTTTTGAGTACCGTCACCGCCTATCGTAAACAGTATGCTGATGTTCATCCGCTCCAGCGAATCGACTATTTCCTCGACACCCTCACCATAACCGCGCGACGAACCCAGAATTGTCCCGCCTTTGCGGTGGATATCCAGAACGCGTTCAGGCGTAAGTTCCATGAGCGGCAGGTTGAACCGCGGAATAAGCCCACGGTATCCGTACCTGAATCCGAAAATCCGTCTCACTCCGTAACGGTACCATAGACACATAACTATGGCGCGTATCACGTCATTCAGTCCCGGACAGAGTCCTCCGCACGTAACAAGCCCGGCACGCACCTTCGGAGGGTCAAAATAGATTTTCTCCCTCGGGCCGGCACGCTCAAGCAGCCTACTTTCCGGGTAGGTGCCGGCCTGTTCGTCGGCACCTGTTTCGATATCGTAGATTATGTGCTGCTCGTCGTCCACATAGTTTGCTATGTAATCGTCCTTCTGTTTTGACAGCGGTACGGGCGACCGTATCGTTGCTCTACCCAGAACGTCGATACTGAAATCCAGCTTTACGTTTTCCATCGCGCCTTCCCACAGCGGATACACTTACCTGGTTCTGCCCAGCCACAATACTCAACTCATCTGCCGTGACACTAATTAAATCGGCAAATTTAGTCCCTGATTCCACATCATTTTGCCCGGATTTTGCCTTCAGGTAACAGCTTGGAGCTTCCGATGATTGCCCAAAAAGTATGTTTTCGGCAGCCCGCCTGTTAGAGGCATCGCGTATCTGACAAAGGCCTGCGTTACTCCGTTTCCACTGGGGTTGATGAATTCGTCGGGCATCGGCTTTGTCCGTTCAGCAACATTGCGAAGCTCAGTTCTTACCAGTTCCACCGCGTAATCGTCCCCGTCGCCCAGCCGCTTAATGGCAATTGAACCGTTCTGCTCCGTCATCGAAGATTTGACTGCTTCTCGACCACACCTGCGGGCCTCATCGGCATCAACCGCTGACTGAAACCCCGCAAAACTTCTCTGCAGATAGCCGAACGTGTCTGCCCTGATGCGCTTTGCGCCAAGTCTGCCCTTAATCTGCGCCGCTAAGAAATCCGCCAGGCCACCGGTGCCGGAAAGTTGAATGTTCCCGTGCGAGTCGATTTCTCTTTCCTTAGCCAACTTCTCAGCCCAGACAACACCATCGCTGTCGCAGATGCCTTCGCTGACCGCTACCACACACCTGCCCAGTATTCTGTAAACATCCTCGATGTCACCAAGGAACTTGTCCAGCGAAACATTTCTTTCCGGAAGATACACAAGATGGGGACCATCGTCCTCTCTCTGCCTGCCAAGTGCCGAAGCTCCCGCTAAAAAGCCGGCGTGTCTGCCCATTAACACATCAACTTTAACTCCCGGAAGAGCCCTGTTATCCAGGTCGTCACCCATAAGTGCACAGGCCACAAACTTGGCAGCCGTCCCGTACCCTGGACAGTGGGCTGTCACTAACAAATCGTTATCGATGGTCTTGGGAATGTGAAACGTCCGCATCTCGTAGCCAACATCAGCCGCCATCAAGTTGATAATATGAGCCGTATGCGCCGAGTCGTTCCCGCCGATGTAGAAAAAGTACCTGATATTACGCTTTTTGAATACATCGAAAATCCTCTCGCAGTATTCCTTATCCGGTCTGTCACGGCTCGAACCAAGAGTCGCCGAAGAACTATTCGCTATCTCTTCCAAAACCTCAACCGACAGCTTCTTTAAATCAACGAAATCCTCATTCACAATCCCGCGCACCGCGTGTACCGCGCCGTAGAGGTTCTCGATTTCCCCGTGCTTGCAGACCTCTTCCACAACGCCGACTAAAGATGCATTTATCACGGCCGTTGGGCCGCCGGCCTGTCCGACTACTGCATTCGCTTTCGGTGCAGATGCCATCAGTTATATTTCTCCAGTAACATAATTACAGTACATTCAAATTACGGCCAGACCATTGTACAGATAAAATCCCGGCAAGCAAGAACCCAGAGCAAACTAATTCCGCCCTGGTCCTGCCCTGCCCGACTCTCACTGGCCAAAAACAATTGGATTTTCATGACAAGTTAGACATGCGTCTGCACACACCGACTATAAAAGCAGAACCAAAATAACCAAACCCTGCCGATGAACAGTCCGACAGTCCTGTGATATCCTCCGAATTAATCTGTATGTATGCCGTTAGACTACTCACACGGAACGATGAATGGAGGCCCGGCAGCAACCAACAGATTGACCATAGCATCCAAGTCACCGAGTGTTACCTGGCCACTGCTGTCGAAATCGGCACAATCGCAACGGATGTCCGGACAACCAACAATAAATGGAGGCCCCGCACCAAGCAGAATATTGACCATCGCATCCAGGTCCGCGAGGCTTATCTGCCCGCTTTCATCAATGTCACCCAGACACGGGCACTGCTCGCACATACGTATCTGGTAAGCGCCAACACCATCTTGGTAATCTCCGTTAGCAACCTTAATATAATACCTGCCGCTGACGGGACAGTCCCAATTGATTTGCTGCGTTTGCCAGTAGTATAACTCTCCCAGTTTGGTGTTACCATCACGCCCGTACAGACTCATGCAGGCATAGGCCGCCGTAGCTCTCGTCAAATGCAGGGTATACGCACCATCCTGCTCAGCGTCGAAAGCGTACCAATCTTCCTCCCACAAGTCACCATTAATTTCGCCGTCTACCCAAACATCTGTTTCAAGCAGACACGGGTCATTCAGCACAAGGTCGGCACCATTGACGTTACTCCCACTCAAAGACACAGCTATGGAGCTTTCGATATCAAAAGCCTCTAATTCAAAAGGATTATCAAAGCCGAACAGAGGTGTAAACGCCCGGACATATCCCTGCCAGTTGAGACCTACGCCTTCAAGCGTATACAGCCCCGGCTCAGTTACCATCGTGCACGCAACAAGGCTGTCCTCAGGCTCACACAGTTTGGTGTAGGCCTGAACAAAAACAGGTGCACCCGTGTAGCCGTCATAGCTGACGGTTCCAGCTATGCTGCCAACTTCGGCGATTTTCAGATGCGTCCCATTCCACTCACCGTCCCATTCGTACGAAGCTGGGTTCCAGCCGCCGCTTTCAATCGTAATAAATCGTCCCGACAGGCCTCCTGCAATCTGGCCAAGTGGAATCTCAAATTCAATAGCATTCGGGCCTGCTGCTGCGTTAAAACTCGCAACTTCTTTCCAATAGCTCTGACCGTAGTAATTGTCCCTGAAGTATAACGTCCCATCGGCGTTACCATTGTCTACCTCAATGTCAATATGAATCGAATGCAGTGCCGAGTCCTCGTCCAGCGAATAGCTTAAATAAAGGTCGTACCAATAGTGGGTCTCATTGTTGATATTATCGAAGAAAGTAATACCACCATAGAGATTCTCCGAGTCATAGGCCATGTAAAGTTTGTCTATATCTACTCCCTGTATTGTACTGGATTCCTCCTCAGTATCGCCGCTAATATCGTCAAGCACCAATTGACCTGAGGTCCAGTCGTTCATATTGCCGTCTATAGTTATCTGCCCGGGGTTGATGGAATCAATATAGAACAAACCGCCCGGCTGCAGAACATCGCCAAGAATCTGCCAGTCGTATTGCGTCATATCCGGCAAAATCCCCCCTAATGTCGCATCGTCACCCAAACCGTGGCCTACCGTGTTCGGTTGAGGGCCATTCCATTCATCAAAAACAGGCAGCAAATCTCGTGGATTAACCGGCTGCGGGTAACGGGCCGATGAGCCAAAAACCGGATTAAAATCAACATTGGCATATTCAACTTCTGTACCGACAATCTGCCCCGATAAGTTATTCAGTGTGCCATAATCGGACCCCCAGTATTCAAACTTGGCGTTGGTTATACTGCTGCCATCCGGGCTCAAAGTGCCTTCGAAATATCCTTCTCTCCATCCACCCTCAGAATAATATTCCACGTCAACTTCGAGCCATGTCTCTTCCCTGTCATGCCATTCAACTTCCCATGGAGAAGGGGCGGGACCACCGTCTACAAACGTTAAGCTACCGTCCTCTCCCTCGGCATCGATAAAATCATATACCAATACTAATTGACCTATAAGTGTCGGACTTGCGTCGTACACATCGTATGTCTTTGTTGTCTCCACGGCGTACGTCGCTACCGTATCATTTACCAGAGAGTCTCGCAAATGGCTTAATTTCCCGTTGACAGTATCTACAAAATATTCATCATTTGGGTCTATGTAAACCAATTCGTCGTCTTGTGGGTCGGTTCCCGGGGGGTCATCTTCCGAGCGAATGCAGTCTATCGCATCCAAGTAATAGTTTATCGAGTCAATCCAGTCCTGCCGTGCCTGCACTAAAGCAGCAGTACCATCGTTGGCATCATTGGCAGTTGGTAGAACCATAAAAAGGTCGGGATGTGTATTAAGCAGGTCGTTCACATCCACACAACCGCTGTAAATCCTCTCGACGAGCTTGTAATCTTCGCTTACGAATATATCGTATGCTGCCTGAGCCTGAAGCCGCGCCCTCAGTGCCAAAAGCCCGCCCTTGAGAATCAAAACTTCACCGTAGTCCACTTCGAGATTACCTTCCAGACCGGTCTCGCTCGGCTCGAAGTATATCCTGAAGGTGTGGTCACAAGGCAGGTCACTTATAGAATTCAGCTCTGCCATAATCTCATCGATTTCCGGAATCATCCAGCTTTTGACCAGTTCAGAAATCTCGCTCGCGTCCGGCGCGCCTTCCGGTATTTCATAGTAGTCGTGCTCATTAGTCGGGTACGTATAACCAAGGTTATTGCAGTCATTTCCCAAAAGCTCCAGGTCGAATAGTTTCGCTATTTCCAGCACGCTGTTAGGCTCGCCCGCGTTATCCCTGACCACCAGCATAGCCGTTTGCGTCAGCGCGTGAAGAAATATCAGCTCCCTGTTGGAACTACAGTCGACACAGCCGGGGTCATCCAGGCAGTCGTCGAAAGTTTGATAGGCTGAGCGCATCCCCGACAACGTGCACGGGAACATTTCAGCTCGCCCTTGCTCAATGCACTCACTGGCACTTATGCCCCATGACACAGACCCCGACCAAATAGATATTAATAAGACGATTCCTGTTACCATAGCTTTGCGAGACATTCCTTTTCCTCCTTTGGTTGAGATTTTGCACGTTTTGCGCCGATGCTGTTCAAACCACCATCAACGCAGATACCTTTACCTGAACTTTTTTCTCCTCGGCGGTTCAGCACATAAACGCCGTCAATCTTAAAATACCCCTTTTCAACATCCCATTTCGCGCGATTGCACTCCAGCTTGCTGCCGTCAGAGGCCCTTATTGTCACATGACCCCGCAAAATCACAGCCGGCCGCCTGTAAGAAGCCACAGCCCTGCTGCTTTGCACCGCAAAAAACAAATCACCATCATAAAACACTTTGTAATCAAAATCGTTTACCCTTATCTCCGCAAGGTCGCTTAAATCAATACCGTCAACTCTGACCTTTATTCCCACCGCACTGCCGTCACCGCTACATGCCGGAACAGTCAATGTCCGCTTTTTCACCAACGGCGCCACTTCCGCAAACAGCCACTCAGGCGATACTATTGCGCCGCTGTCGTCATCACAGGAGTACCTGAACAGCTTCAGTTCCAATCCATTCACTCTCGCAATCTTGTAAGCAGCCGTCTTGAAGATTCCAAACCGGCCGTTTTCTTTAATGAGTTCCTCAAAACCGACAGCATAAACGCACCTGCCGCCTCTCGACCGGTCCCGATGGACATAGCGCATCGCTCCCATGTGACCTTTTCGGACTGTATAATCCTTAATTGCCTCGAACTCCGGGATTTGCAGCCTAAGGCGCTCGCCGTTTACACCTGCAAAAAACAGCACTGCCAGACCACCGCCCCAACACGCCGCCGCCAACAACCACTTAACATACCTTCGCGACGTCCGGATATTATCCACTTTTTCCCTCATCCGCATGCCTCTAAACCGCCTTGTTTTCAATGCCGGCCATACCTGAAACAGCCGCTTTCTTCTGATGCTCTACTGACTGCACCTCCGTCCGCCAAGGTAGACTGTAATTATACGGTCGACTGTTTGTTTCAGCTACTTTATAAACAGCCCGCAATTTGTCAAGAAGATTTTAGACCGTAACTGATTTTTTTTTTGGCTTTAAGCCCTTTACACCAACCCTGACCAGTCAAACCTCCATTTGCTTCGCTGCCGCTCCACCCACAGCCCCGGCTGCCTTTTCAGACCCGCAATGCCGTTCTATGTAGAAATTTACTCTATGCTAATCGCGCAGGCCGGCGTAAGAAAGTAAAGCCATCTGCCAGCAATTTTGTCTCTCAAAATCGCCACCGCCGCATCACCGTAAAGCTGCAGCTGTTCGCGATAAAACTCTGCTCGACGCCGGGCATCCCCGGCCGAAATATGGTCGGTCTTGAAATCTATTACCACCAGACCATTCGCCGTCCTGACCAGCACATCAATTATTCCCTGAACGATAATACGCTCTTGGTCACAGCCGATTATATTCAGCCCCTCGGCTTGCCGCCACATCCGCACCGGAATGGTAAATGAGAACGGCCACTCACGCCAGACACTGTTGCTGGGTGCCCGAACCATCTGCCCCGGTTCACTCTCGAAAAACGCGACTATCGAATCGGTGTCAATACGATTAGCAACTGCCTCGGTTATCCTGCCGGCTGCCACAAGTTTTTCTTTGGTTTTGTCAACCACTTCGCACGTTACCGGCCCGGTCAAATCAAGCTCGGAAATCACAAGGTGTGTGGCTGTCCCGATTAAGCGTCCGTCAATCACGCCGCCCAAATCACCCGACAAAACCGCTCTCGGCCTTCGCTCCAGTGCCTTCGAATAATCCAGCTCCCTGTATTCGTCACTGTGGTGGGTAAGTTGTGTTACCGATTGCTTGGCGGGCAGCAGCGGCGCATCCACAAATTGATACCGCCACTGCAAAGATTTCTTTACCTCTGGCAGCAGTCCCGGCTCCGTTTGTTTTGCTCCTACACTTTTTGCTGTCGGCTTTAGCCTGCGCCGCTTTTGTTTCCTCAGCCCATCCACATATCTTGTCAGCTCTTCAAGCTTATTCTGGTCGTAAAGTTCGAGGCTCAACAACTCCTCACCGCCGCATTTCTCCGCCAGCCCCGTCTCGAAACTGCTGTGGAGCGTCCTTTCATTCGACAGACCGTACAGCAGCCATTCCAGATGGCTCCGGCAGCAGCGAAGCTGCCAGTCGGCAATCGCCCTCTCGCCGAACAAAAGGCCGCTGCGAATAATTCGCCGGCAGGCACCGCTTTTCTCACAGCCGCTCAGGATAAGCCTTTCTCTCGCACGCGTCATCGCAACATAAAGAATCCGCATTTCTTCGGCCAACTTTGTTGACAGCCTCTGCTCAGCTATTACCTCGTGGGCAAATGACCTTACCTTCGAATTCGAGTTTGGCTCGATAATCCGCAGACCAACCCCGGCGTCAACATCCGCCAGCAAATCATCCTGAACGCCTCTTTTATTGAACCGGCTTTTCAGCTCAGCCAAAAACACAACCGGAAACTCCAGCCCCTTGCTTTTATGAACGCTCATAATACGAACGGCATTTTCCACCGCCGCCTCCGGCCCCGCAGGCGACCAGTCCTGCCCCGTTTCCAGGAGTTTCTCGATAAACTCGACAAACCGCCTCAGTGAAGCAATACCCCTGTTGCTGGCAAAGGTCTCAAACTGAATCGCACGGTCGTGCAGCTTCAAAAGATTTGCTCTGCGACTCTGACCGCTCGGTAAAGCCGTAACAAACGAGAAAAAGCCTGTCTGCCGATAGACTTGCCAGACCAAATCCCCCAGGTTGCCGCGCCGCCCGACCCGCCGCCATCGATTAAGCTGCGCAATTATTTCTTTGAGCCTACCGGCCAGCTTCAAATCAGCACCGCTCTGGCAATAGCTCAGCACACATTTGTAGAAATTACCGCACCGCTCCTGTCGTTTGCCGTGCAGCTTTATCTCAGCCAGCTTTGTATCGCTGACGCTGAAGAACGGGCTCCTCAGCACGCCGGCAAATTCGATATCACGCTGAGGATTATCCAGAACTTTCAACAGGCACACAACGTCCTTGATTTCCGTTGTCTCGAAATACCCCGCCGTAGCGTCGCTGCTCACGGGCACGCCCGCCAATTGAAGCACCTCGACGTAATCATTTGCCCTTTTCACCGGCGAGCGCATCAATATCACAATGTCGCGATAATCGACGGGCCTTACCTCATCCTGCGCCTTATCGTATATTTCAAACTCCGCATTGCCCGTCTCGGCCCCGACCATATTCCTGATACGCCGCGCAATCATCGCTGCCTGCCGCTGCCGAGATGTGATAATGTCCGCATTCTCGTGTTCGGCTGACTCCTTCCCGTTCTGCTCATCTGAATATGAGTCTCTGCTTTTTTCATCGAGTATATGCAGCTCAACCACAGCCCGGCCGTCACTTGTCGCCGTTGTCCTCGATTCAGCTTCGCCCGCCGGTCTCAGTCTGGCCGATTCATCGTAGGAAATGTCCACAAAAGATGCCGTCATTATACGTCCAAACACCCTGTTGACAAAGTCGAGAATGCCTTTGGTTGAGCGAAAGTTGGCATTGAGGTCGACACGCAGACCACCCTCCACATTCCTCGCATCGGCTGAAGTCCGCTTGAGATGCTCCAGAAAAATCGTCGGATTAGCGCCGCGAAACGCATAAATGCTCTGCTTCACATCGCCGACAAAAAATACATTCCCCCCGCTGCTGAGCAAATCCAGTATCGCCTGCTGAACAAGGTTAATGTCCTGGTATTCATCGACAAATATGTACTTGTACCTCCGCCGAAGTGCCACAGCCGTCTCGTTAGGTTCCAAGGAATCCCCAGAATCGTCCCCCTCGGCCAGAAGCTTCAGCGCGTAATGCTCGAGGTCCGCAAAGTCCAGACAGTTAATCTGCTGCTTGGCCTGGCTGTACAACCGGTCAAATTTCTTAACCAGCTCAACAACCACCCGCGTTTGCCGTCCGACGGCCCCGCTGAATTTGTCAAGGTACTCCGGATTGAAAGCCGCCAATCTGCCAAGCTTACAGAAAGCATCGATAGCTTTTTTGGCGGTTTCCTTTATAAACTTCGCAACTACGTCCCCCACATCCCTGGGCGCAGAAGTTCTCGGTTTGTTGAAACCTCTTATAGCCTCAGCACATCGCTGCCAATCATCGGCTTTCAAAAACTCGATACATTCTCTGACCGGCCTTATGTGCGTCTCTTCCAGATTTGCCGCCCAGTTGCCGTCGCCAATTTCATTCTCATAGAGCTTTTGTCCGTGCCGAAGCTGATTGACGATATCCTCCATCTTGTCAGAGACAATTTGTTTTTGTTTCTCGCCGAGTTCACTTACAAACGGGTTGACCATCTCGGCAAGTCGCGCTGCCCGTTCGTACCACCTCTTCCGCGAAACAACTCCGTCCAGAAGATTGCTCAGCCCGATTATCTTTGCCACAAATCCCTCGGTTGTCCGAAGGTCCCGCCTGTATAAAAGCTGCTCAAGAGCCTGTGCCAGATTGTCCTGACGCCAGGCCCAGTCAATTGTTTTTTCGACTGTCTCGGCCTTGAGCAGTCTCTGTTCATCCCCGTCGATTATCCCAAAAGTCGGGTCAAGCCCCACTTTGTAAAAATACTCGGTGATAAGACGTTTGCAGAAGGAGTGTATCGTGCTGATATCGGCGCCCTGCAGCAGCATAAGCTGATGGCGAAGGTGCCGGTCGCCGCTTTCTTCAAACGCCCCCCTGAGCTGCTCGCCGATTCGCAAACGCATCTGTTCGGCAGCGGCGTCGGTAAATGTCAGCACAAGGATGCTCCAGACATCGGGACATATCGATTTGTCGGACACGATATCGACGCATCGGCCCGAAAGAACCGCCGTCTTGCCGGTGCCCGCAGATGCTGTCACCAGAACATCGCTGCCGCGGGCACGGATGGCCTCTCGCTGCTGGTCGGTCCATTTAATCTTTTTCTTAGCCACCGGCCCCCTCCATTTCTGCAAGCCCATCCAACTTCCCGAGCGACCTCAACACGTTGTAGTCGTTTATCTGCCAGTCGAATTGACACACAGCCTTATATTTGCACCAGCCGCACGCCGACGCCGTACCAAGCCTGTACGGCTTGACAGAAATCTCACCCGACAAAATCTCTCCAGCCAACTCGACTATCTTTTTCTCAGTAAATCGCAAAACTTTCTTAAAGTCCCCCGGCTTTAGTGCTCCACTAATATCGTAGTGGCCGTACTGTCCCTTTTCCTTTGCGATGTAGAAATTATAAAATTTACTCCAGCCTGTCCCCGCTTGCGTATCCAGATGTTTAAACGAATCGCCGCTGAATATACCTTTTGCTTTGTAATGAAAGCTCTCCTTTCTCTCAGCTAACTCATCAATGGCAGCCGACTCGATTTTCGCCTCGACCGGAATATAAAATGCCCCCACTACATCGTTTACTTTCGGCTGCATATCGGCCGCATTGCGCATAGCCAACATATAGATAGGAAGCTGCATATCGAGACCGTAGTAAAACTTTGCCCACCCAAAGCTTTTCTCTCGCCGCTTATAATCGAAAACCACCCCCGCTCTTTCACCGTTGCCGTGCGCAATATCAAGCCGGTCGATTTTCCCCCGCATAACAACTGAACGATTATTTGGCAGACCTATCTTGTAGTCCTCAAACGAGACTTCAGACACCCTCGGCCTGAAGTCCCCCGCGCGCACCATCTGCGCAATCGCCGGAACGCAGGCTTCGAGAACCTCACCCGCAGAGTCGATAATAAATTTGTTATGACGGCTGCGGCGGGAAAAGTTTGATATAAAGCCATCTTCCTGAACAAGCCTTGCAATTTGCCCACGAACCAGCACTACTAACTCTTCGTCCGTAAGTGCGGCGAAATCTTTTTTTTCTCTGCCAAGCTCTCTCACTACCCCGTCGAGCACACGATGATAAAATTTCCCCACATCAAGCGGCTGAAACTTAAACTCCTTTCGCTCTCGCAGCTCCAGCACATGCCGCGCGAAATACTGATATGGACAGGCCGCAAACGTACTCAAACCAGTTGCCGAAGTCCTTATTTGCCGGCCGAAAAGTTCCTTGATTATTCGCTCGTCCAGTTCCGCGTGATTGTCGTAATTTATCGCAGACAAAACCACCCGACCGGATTCCGCAAGGTCTTCATCCAGGCACATATCCTCCAGCAATCCGCTAAGCTGCCCTGCCTTATCAGCTTCGCCCGACCGGTCTTTGCCCAACCTCCTGCACAGTAAATCCGTAGCTTCTCTCTCGCTGTAGACATTGTCGATACCGACATCTTCCGCTGCGGTCGATTCTTCGCCTAAGTCTTCAAACAGCGATTCCAGATTATCTACAAACGGCGACCGCACAACCTTGCCGCCCTTGTCATCCGCCGCAGGGTAACTAATACACAGAAATTCCGACGCCCGCGTAAATGCGATATAGGCCAGATATTGCCGCTCAGCCAAGATCTGCCTCGGTGGCGGCCCAAGCGCAAAATCGGCCGACTCGGCAGCCCTCCGGTCGTCATCGGTCAGTATGCTGTCGAAACTCACGGGTGCCGGAAACTGCCTGGCCGTAACACCGACCAAAAAAACCGCCTTCAAAGCCGGATGCCGGCTACGCTCAATTGAGCCTACAAGAACCTGGTCCAGGCTCGGCGGAATAAAAGCCAACGTCAACTGCGAAAGAGCCGAATTAACTATCGCGATAAAATCGGAACTTCTGAGCTCCTGGCCGGCAAAAACCTCGACAAGCTCGTCAAACACGCTCAGAAGCCTGTCGTAGAACTGCCGGTGTTCCTCAGCAGCCGCGTAATCACCAGCCTTACCGGCTTCTTCAATCCAGCCGCCAATCGTCTCGCAAACGTTTAACCTCTCAAGAAAATCAAAAACAATCCGCGTAAATTCGTCCGCACTTATCTTTTTTTCAGAGTCGCCAGCGGCGCAAATTCTGTCTCGAAGCTCAATCAAAGGCCCGCTGACCTTTGCCATGATTTGATTTACACGACACTCGTCAAAGCCCTCGTCATCTTTGCCGGCAAAGTGCCACTCTCGGCCGCTCTGCCAGTCGGCCCCGTCTATGCCGAACGCAAGGCAATAATTCTCCAACAGGTCTATGCCATACTCCTGCACGACCGCAAGACCGCTCCTGAGATAAACGAAGATATCGCTGCTCGAAAAACCCTCAGTAACCACCCGCAGTGCAGAGCAAATAAGCTGAACAACAGGATGCTGATTCAGACCTTTGCGCTTATCAATAAAAAACGGAATACCGTAATCGTCAAAGTACGCCCTTACATAATGTTGATAACTGTCAATATCCGATGCGATAACCGCAATCTCACGATATCGATACCCTTTCTGCCGCACCAACCGAACTATCTGCCTCGCTGCAAACCGGACCTCTGCACGGACACTTGGCGCAGATGCAATCCGGATACAGCCATCAGCCTTTATTTTTTGCGGCTCAGGCTCAAATATGTCACGCTCAATGTGAGCAAGCTGTCTGCAGGAAAATCTGACGGCCTTTTCAAGAACTATCGGCTCGGCTAATTGTAGTTTACACCTCTTTATTATTTGGATAAGCTCGGCGTACGTCCGCTGCGTGGGAGTGAACAGACCGACCGCGTCGTCTCCGCTTGCTTCGGCTTTTGCCGACTCAATCTGCGACGCATCCAGGCAAAGGGCGATTTGCGTCTCACCCGCTGCCTTCAGCAACTCAGCTAACATCGCAAGCTCACTTGCAGTAAACCCGGCAAAACCATCCACCCAAAGCCTCGAACCTTTAACAAAAGCCGCCTGTCCCGCCGCTCTGCAGGCGAGCCTTAGTTGAATATCGGGGTCCGTGAATCTGCCCTCGATGGCCTTGACATACTCTCTGAAAATAAGGCCGATGTCGGCAAACTTCATGGCCGTCAATTGGTTCCCATCCTCTTTGTCCAGTTTCTCCATCAACTCCTCGATTGACTCCGGCGTATTCGCCCACCTGTGCAGTTCGATAATGGTTCGCGCTATCTGCGCACCCAGCCCAGCCGACGAACCGAAAACTCTCAGTTCACTGGCCTTTTCTCGCAAAATCCTGCCGATTACCATCTGTTGGCCGATACGCGAAAGTTCCGGACGGGCCGTTCTTTTGCCTAACAGGAGAAACTGCAGACGGTCGAAAGAAAGCACATGCAGCCTGTTATATCCCGCCACCCTTTTATCGCACAGAATCG
>JAUWIU010000005.1 GCA_030608075.1 Phycisphaerae bacterium | reverse complement strand
CCATTGGAAAACAAAGCTTCGGAAGCTTCGAAAATTGGGTATCAAAATCAGCCAATTGAAATCTTGTGTACCGCGTGAGGTATAACTATGTTGCGCTGTAGTATTAAGTCCTCCTGAAATGAAATGTTTTTGTGCATATTATTTCCGTTTCCGACATTTTTGTGCATGGTAAGGTAAACAAAAAAGGCAACAAAAAGCACACGTCCAGGCTCGGTACTTAAAGCACCCAGAATCATCCATTATAAATTTTACCAATCTCTCAAGTCAAAAGTCAAGAAAATTATCGGGCCAAAAAACAATTTTTCCAAACAGGTGTTTACGCCAACTCCATCATGCTGTCAACGCTCAGAGAACTATGCCGTTTTTGCGCGAAAAATGAGAATTTCACCGAGTAATTGCACCGTTTCTCCATCAATTCCGGAAATTTCCAGTACAAGACAGTATCGGCTATAAGCCCTTGTTGTATTAGATATTAGGCTGGTTTTCATCTTCTGAGCAGATGTTAGTCGTTTTTGGCCTGGCTGACTTTCCGGTGAATTTGGCATAGCCGAATGGCAGGGGCTGGGATTTGTGATAGCGACCGACTCATCACGTTCGTATGAAGCGAGAAATCAGGCGCGGATGATGTCGGTAATCTTCATCAGTCTGCTGATGTTGTCGCGTTCGGCTTCGGCTAACTTGTCGTAAATGAATCGGATGGTCTCGTGCAGTTCGGGGATGACAACGTGCTCGAGAACGTTGACTCTTCTGCGGGTCATCTGCAGCTCCAGCGCAAGCAGACGGGCCTGTTTTTCCTTTTCAGCCAACTCGATTAAATGGTCAAAAGCTCTCTCCAGCGCCAGCAGCGCAACATCCATTTCGCCCGATGTGGTCGCAAAGCCGTAGCAGATGATGTCTCCTGCCATTTCCTTGGCCAGGTGGGGAACTTTAACGTTCATTATGCTTGCGAACTCAATGGTAAGGCTGAACTTTTTTGTAGGGACCTCAAGTGCGGCCTTTGTATCTTCCGGCTCCATCGTCGCCCGCGCTAACATAAAACGCCTGCACGTTTCCAGCAGCTCAGCTTCGACGCGCCTGCGCAATGGCCGGATTTGCCTGGCAATTTGAATCAACTGCCGGGAAATCTCATCTCTCTTTTCGCTCAGCAGATGGTGACCCCGACTGGCCAGGGCAACGCGCTTTCGCAGCAGCAGCAGTTCCATTCGTGTAGCGTTAACGTTCGCTAACATAGCTTATTTCCCGTGAATGCCTTAGTTGATTCACTCATCCACTCATATACTCATCCACTCTTTGCTTTTCGGAATCGTGGCATATATTTTTGTATAAGTTCGATGTCGATGCGCTTTAGTTCGGCGTTTTCAAACATGCTCAGCAGTTCCCAGCCCAGGTCGAGTGTCGTTTCAACCGTGCGGTTCTCATAGTAATCCTGCGAGACATATCTGGCCTCGAACTCCGTGGCAAAGGTCATGTATTTTTTGTCTTCGGCCGACAGGGCGGCTTCGCCCATAATCGTTGCCAACTCCTGTGCCTCTTTGCCGCGGGCATAAGCGGCGTAGAGCTGGTTGTAAAGGTCGGCGTGGTCCTCGCGGGTTTTTCCTTCGCCGATGCCCTTATCCTTGAGTCGCGAGAGGCTGGGCAAAACGTCGACCGGCGGCGAGACGGCCTTTCTGTGCAGAGGCCGGGACAGGATTAGCTGGCCCTCGGTAATATAGCCGGTCAGGTCAGGCACCGGATGGGTCTTGTCGTCCTCGGGCATCGTTAAGACAGGCACCATTGTAATGGAGCCCTTCTTGCCTTTGATTCGTCCGGCCCTTTCATAGACGGTCGCCAGGTCGGTGTAGAGGTATCCGGGATAGCCGCGCCGGCCGGGAACCTCTTTTCGAGCGGCGCTTATCTCCCGCAGGGCCTCGCAGTAGTTGGTCATATCATTCAGAATAACCAGCACGTGCATATCGAGTTCAAAGGCCAGGTATTCGGCTGCGGTAAGGGCAAATCGTGGCGTGGCAATTCGCTCAATCGCCGGGTCGTTTGCAAGATTGACAAACATAACGGCCCGCTCAATAGCGCCGGTTTCTCTGAGGTCGTTGATGAAGAATTCTGCTGCCTCAAAGGTGATTCCCATAGCGGCAAAGACAACGGCAAATTCCTCGCCCCTGCCCAGGACGGTCGCCTGACGGGCAATCTGTGCGGTTATCTCATCGTGTGGCAGGCCTGCGCCGGAAAATATGGGCAGCTTCTGCCCACGTACAAGAGGGTTAAGGCCGTCAATTGTCGATATTCCGGTCTGGATAAACTCGTTGGGATAGTCACGGGCATCCGGATTGATGGGGCTGCCGTTTATGTCCAGGCGCTTGTCAGGAATGAGGGCGGGGCCGTCGTCTTTTGGCTCGCCGAGTCCAGTGAACACCCGGCCTAAAATATCAGGCGAGAGAGCTAATTCCAGAGGTCTGCCTAAGAACCGAGCTGTGCTGTTCTTGACGTCGATGCCGCTGGTGCCCTCGAAAACCTGCACAAGGACCTTGTCTTTTTCGACCTGCAGAATCTGGCCGTGCCTGATTGAGCCGTCACCCAGTTCTATGTCGACTATATGTCCGTATTTGGCCTCGTCGACCATCTCGACCAGCATCAAAGGGCCGTAAATATTGGTAACCGTTTGGTATTCCTTTATGGACAGCATTTCATACTCCTGTTTCGTATCTTGTGAAGCGTATCTCGTATCTCGCAATATACTTCACGGTTTTCAAGAAACTTCTGTTGTTTGCAATCTCTTTATTTGTTCGTTGGCGGTCTGCCTTATTTGAGCAATTTTGGCAATATCTTCCTGCGGAATATATTTTGCCCGTGCGATTTCTTCGCGGACAGGCAACTTGAAAATTTCTGCGGTCTCAACGCCGGCCGAAATCGCCTCGAGAGCCTGCTTATGGAAGTTCAGGACCATCTTTAGCATCTCGTACTGCTTCAGCATCAAAGTATAGGTGTCGACCTTGTGGAAGGCATTCTGGTGCAGGAAGTCCTCGCGGATTGACCTTGCCGTCTCAAGTGCCAATCGGTCTGCCGGCGACAATGCCTCGGCACCGACCAGACGAACAATCTCGAGCAGTTCAGATTCCTGTTCCAGCAGGGCCATTGCCTGAACGGTCAGCTCATCCATTTCCCGGCCCTGCTCTTTATCCTCGAAGCAGTTCTTCAGATATTCCTTATAAAAGGAATAGCTCGTCATCCAGTCTATGGCGGGAAAGTGCCTCTGGTAAGCGAGCCTTCCCAGCAGTGACCAGAAGACCTTGACGACGTGCAGCGTTGCCTGTACGACCGAATCGGAGAGGTCGCCGCCCGGCGGGCTAACGGCGCCGATAATCGAGAGGGCACCTTCGCGCGGTGGGCTGCCGATGCACTCGACCCTTCCCGCCCTTTCGTAGAACGAGGCGATGCGGGCAGCCAAGTAGGCCGGGTAACCTTCTTCGGCGGGCATTTCCTCGAGACGTGTTGAAATCTCGCGCATTGCCTCGGCCCACCGGCTCGTGCTGTCGGCCATCAGGGCGACGGTATAACCCATGTCGCGGAAATACTCTGCTATGGTTATTCCCGTATAGACCGACGCCTCTCTTGCGGCCACCGGCATATTGGATGTGTTTGCGATAAGTACCGAGCGTTTCATCAAGGGCTCGCCGCTACGAGGGTCTTTCAATTTGGGAAACTCGGTTAACACATCGGTCATTTCGTTACCTCGTTCGCCGCAGCCGACGTAGACAACAATCTCGGCGTCGACCCACTTTGCCAACTGATGCTGAACCACGGTTTTGCCCGTTCCAAAAGGACCTGGTATACAGGCCGTTCCGCCCTTCGCTATGGGAAAGAACGTGTCAATGACCCGCTGACCGGTGACCAGAACTCTGTTAGGCGCAAGCCGCCGGCCTACCGGCCTGGCATTGCGAACGGGACAGCTCTGCATAAGCTTCAGCTCGGTCTCAGTGCCGTCATCAGCCATCACTATCCCGACCGTTTCAACGACGGTATAGTCGCCTTCGGCTATTCTCTGGACGGTGCCGGCGACTCCGTGCGGGACCATAATCTTCTGCGTAACCAGCGTAGTTTCAACAACCTCGCCAATAATATCGCCGGGGGCTACCTTGGTTTGGCTTTCTACGGTTGGTTTAAAGTGCCATTTCTTATCTCTGTTGAGGCCCGGCATAGCCGTTCCTCTGCTCATAAAAGCGCCTTCGGCTTCGTAGAGGAGGTTCAGCGGTCTCTGGATGCCGTCATAAATGCTTTCAATCAGGCCTGGGCCTAATTCAACGCTCAAAGGGGCCTCGGTATCAACCACAGGCTCGCCCGGGCCGATTCCAACGGTCTCCTCGTAGACCTGAACAGAAGCCAAATCGCCGTGCAGCTCGACGATTTCGCCGATAAGGTTCAGTTTGCCCACGCGAACAACGTCATACATTCGCGCACCGGCCATATCTTCGGCGACGACAACGGGGCCGGCCACCTTAACTATTTTCCCCTGTCTTCTCGTATTCATTACCAAAACCTCTTTTTGAAAGACTAATCATTTTGCACAATGTCGATTCCCGTAGCCATTCTCAGGACATCCGCAAGGGCCTTAGTGGCAAAACCCTGCGACTCAGTTGTAAATGGCACAATCAGCGTACAGATTGCCGGGGCGTTCTGCACAGCGGAGAAAGCATCTTCGACCATCGGAGCTATATTTTCGGCAATTAGAATCAGGGCATATTTGGCGGCGATTATCCGCTCGGCGCTCTCGGCGGCATCTGCGCGGGTTTCACCGACTGTGTACGTATCGAGGCCGAGTGCCGAAAACGGCATCACGAAATCAGCGTCACCCAAGACTGCTACTTTGCCCTGCATATTTCGTACCTCGTGAAGCGTATACCATACTGCGTCAAGGCTTCTTAAGTTTCAAATCATTCTCCAAGGCGGTCGAGAATAACTCTTGTATCAAGCTGGTTTTTCTTGGCGGTCAAGAGGAACCTGACGGTGCGAATTTCATTTTCCTTCATTAACAGATAAGCAATAACCGGCTGCGGGCCGGCGGTAATCTGAACCGTTGATTTCAGGTATCCGGCTACGTGGTTGTCGCATTGCTGCTCCAGCTTGAGGAACGAATTGTTTTTGACGAGGTAGTTGACGCCGTGCTCGACCACTTCATAGTATGGGCCGGCAAAGAACAGCGGCGCAAGCGCTTCATAGCCGACATCCAGTCCGTGCCTCAGGCGCTGCGGTTCAATATATCCGCCTCTGAGAAAAACGCTGCGCTGGTCCGATTCAGCAAATTTGAGACGAAGCATTGTGCGTATGTTGGTCAGGTCAATTCTCATCCTGAATAATTCGAGCAGAAAAAGGCTTTTTAACTGCCTTGCCCGTTCGAGTCTGTATTCGGCCTGTGCGCTATCGAGTGCGTAATCAATTCGGCGTATATCTTTATCCTGATAGTAAGCCAGTACCGCTCGCTCTATCGCTTCCTGCATATAAATGGGGAGCGGGCTGTAATTTTCCTGTTCAAAAATTTCTTCGAACTGTTCGGCGGGAACGCTGCCATCGTTGCTGTAATCGGTTCCAAGCGGCTTTTCCGTGAGCTTTCGCCTCAGCGCCAAACGCATATTCGCAAAATCCTCTCGTGCCCTGAGAAGCTCGGCGATGGGCTGGTCAATTATCAGCTCTTTGAACAGGTTCCTGACCTGCGACCTTCGAAGCAGCAGGATATCCTCCATCCGGGCAAAGTTCTTATCACCCTGCGGCAGTGCATATTCACCGGCGGCCAACAGTTCTACAGCAGCAGCTAAGTTTTCCGCGTTGGCCATATCGAGGAAGGTCGCCCTGCCGAGCATTTGCGACTCGAGCACACGCACGCGGGCGGTCGCGAAAGTATATCGCCAGTCATCCTCTCCGACGGGCGGGTAGGTATAGAAATTCAGGACGGGCTGTTCAGCAAGTAATGCCACCTGTGATTTAATCCCCAAACAGTTCTTTTGCTAATTGAATTTCCAGCTCATTGCGTGCCTTGTCCAGCAATACGGCTATTGAGACATTTGTTTTTATGTTTCCGCGTTTTAAGATGAAACCTGCACCGATATTGTTCCTTTGGTCTGACAGCCGCAGATTACCTTTGTAGCCGGGACTCAACCGGCGATTGATTTGCTTGATGAAAGAGTGGTCGATACGCGTTTCGCTATTGTCGATGATGACCTCTTCGTCACCGGTCTGGATTACATCGAGCATCAGTTTGGTTATAAGCCGGCTGTAGTCGTCATCCGAAAGATTCAGCAGCTGCGTTTTGGCCTGGTTGAAAACTTCATCAAGTATCTTTCTTTTTTCGGCCAGATAGTCTTTGGCGATTTGCATTCTGGCTGCGGCCAGCAGGTGGGCCTTTTTATCCTGGCCTGCCTTTTGAGCAAGCATCTGTGTTTTGTCTTTGTATTGCCAGAGCTGCTGGTCGACTTTTGCCTGCTCACCGGCCTGTTTTTCTTCGGCTTCGTTTGTTATTTTGTCGGCCTCGGCTTTGGCGTCGGCCATTATCTTTTCCACTACCTGTTCAGCATCCATAAGCTTACTCGTATTTCGTATATCGCATATCGTATTTCGTATATCGTATGTCGCTTTGGTGGTGAATTCTTTAGGCCGGTGTCGGCCAGTTGATACCCTTCAAGACAATAAACATCGTTACCACCAGCCCAAGCATCGCGTAAAGCTCAACCATAACTGCGTAGATGACTCCGGCCTTAAATGCCATCTCTGGTCTTTTAGCCGCCATGAGGATACCTCCCGAACAGACTTTGCCCTGATGAATGGCGCTCATGAGTCCGGCAAAGGCGACCGGCAGACAGGCAGCCAATATCTGCCACCCGAGCTGGACGCTGATTTGGACGGTACCGCCGGCCCCGAAGAAGTTCATTTTCAGCATTACCAGAAAGGCGGCCAGAAAACCGTAGAGCCCCTGCGTTCCGGGCAGCACAACCATAATAAACATCTGGCCGTATCTTTCCGGTTTTTCGCTCAGTACGCCGGTTGCGCTTCTTGCGGCGATACCGATTCCAATGGCCGAACCTATACCGGCCACAAACGCCGCCAAACCTGCACCGAGCAAAGCTAATGTCATTCCGTAATCCATTGCGAACCTCTCTTTCTTAAACGCTGCTTTTTATGATTTCTTTTGTATGTAAACATGCCTGTATTGCTTTGAAAGCGGCTGAAATAATCTGCCGCCACCGATGAAAAACTTCGGGAAGAACTCGGCATACTGCAGCCTCAACGTATGAACAAAGGCGCCCAGGGCGTTGAGAGCCAGATTGAATGAATGCCCTCCGACAAGTATCAGTATGGTAAGGACAATACCTATGCCATAGGGTATATCGAGTGTAATTTTTGCAATAACGTTTACTGCCATTGCCAGCCCGGCGGTAACCATACCAAGCGCCATCAATCTAAGGTAACTGAGGACGTCTCCCATATAGAATACAGCGCTGAAGAGGTTGTACGCCCCCATTCCGAGCCGCTCGCCCAGGCCACCGTGCCGCTGGCTGAACAGAAAAATCATTGCGGCCGGAACAATCGCCAAGATTCCGAAGAATCTGCCGACCGGGCCCTTGGTGAAAACATATATGACTATGGAGTTGAGCATAACCAGCCAGGTCAACTGGTCGAAGAGCGCAGCGGTGAAATCCTTCCGCTTGAGATTGTAGACCAGGGCAATTACCAGCCCGACCAGAATCTGGGTGTAGCCAAGCACAAGCGACATCTTGAAGAACATCATCGGGTCTTCAAGCGGGTCAAACCACATCATCCTTTGTCGTGCTGCGTTGAGCCAGGCAATATTGAGCTGCTGAACGGCGTCGCCGAACCATCCGCCGGTCATCGCTCCGGCGACAACAGTGGCAACAGAGCAAATGCTTAACATCCATATCAACTTCTTGTCGCCCTGCATTTTTCTTACCAACACAGCAGTTACGGCAATCAGAACAAGGCCATATCCGGCGGCGGTCAGACACAAGGCAAAAAACACGGCAAAGAAAGGTGCCAGGAAAGCCGTCGGGTCGACCTCGAAGTGCTGCGGCATACCATAGAGACGTGTTATGACCTCGAATGGCCTTACAAAGTTTCTGTTTTCTATTTCGACCGGAATTTCCTCTCCCTCGGCCGGTTCGACTCTGCTCAGAGACGAAGCGGTAAAGCCGGACACTGTCTTTTCCAGGCGTGGATAATCTTTCTGTCTTGTCCAGCCCTCGAAAATGACCGTCTGCTCTGTCGCAGGTGCGGTGCTTTTGGTCTGTTCTCTGGACAACAGATTCGCATAATGGTCGCAGAGGATTTCGAGCTTTAGCAGATTCTCTGAGAGTTGGGCGGCCTTTTCGTGTTCGGTTTGCAATTGCTTCCTTGCATGGTTTAGCTTTCCGGTGTGCTCGACGATTAACCGGGCTACGGTGCCGGTCATAGGCTCGAAAGTGACCTGCTCGAAATCTGCCGACCGCAGCAGCTTCTGAGCGTCGGTGAGCTTTTCATTCAGACAAACGATGAGGCAGGCGTGCTTGCTATTAGTTGTTCCCACCTGCTGGATTGCTGCGCCGAGTTCGCTTATTTGTTGTCGTATTTGCTCAAACTTCTGACTCGGCAGCAGCCCGGCCAAGCAGGCTGTCCGGCGGAGCTGGGCAATTTCTTCAACCGGCGTCTGCAGTGCGGCCCATGGATGAAGCTCATCCAAGGTGCCCCAGATGTTCTCGATTTGGGTCTTAAGTTTTTCTATTGTCGCTTGGGTCTGCTCGCACTGGTGAACAATTGAGAAAATTGTCTCGTCAGAGACGACCCTGTCGTATGCACTCTGGTCAATAACGGTTCGCGGTGCCAGCGCGCTGGCCAGTGTTTTCGGCACGTGGGCGTAATCTTTCAGAAATGCAATCGATTGTGTCAACCTGTTGAGCAGCTCTTCAATGTCTTTTGGGCGCTCTGCGGCAGTTTCGAGCTCCGGCCAGTCTTTGGTGACCATCGCCTCTTCTGCGTTTAGAACCTGGCAAAGTCCGTCTTGCTGCAGGGCTTCGAGAAGCTCAGCGGCTTCTGAGCGATGGCTGACGATGACCACTTTTGCCATTGGCGAAACGGCCATAATCTAACCTCTCAAGTAATCCGTTACTTTCGCTGCCGCGGCAGGAATCCTGGTTTTTGCCTTATCGGACAGTTGCTGGCGGTCGTTCCCGGCCTGTGCTTTTAGCTCTTGCACTTCCGCAAGGCCTTGTGTCTGAGCGGCCGACACAGAGTCTTCGATTGCTTTGTTTCTTTGGTCTTCAGCTTCTGCCTGGGCCGCAAGGCTATCCTGTCGGGCTTTTTCAGCCTGTTCTGCAGCCTGGGCTTTGGCTTGTTCAATGACCTGCCGGGCCTGTGCCTCGGCGTGCTTGATTGTCTTTATTAAGTCCATTTGAATCCTCAGGAGTTCGAAATCCGCTCCAAATGACCGATAAGCTATACTACAGCTATTATTCGGCACAGTTTAGCAAATAGCGCCAAATTTAGCAGCATATTTTCATTTAAGGTTTCTTTCGGGCAGACCAAAAGTGGCATTTTTGCCGTGTGCCGCGGTCACTTTTTGGAGCTTGTGGCCTAATAATCGCGAGCGGTTTTCTTAGCTTTTCCAGGCTGCCTTAACGGCTTGGGCAACCTTTGTGTGCACCTCTCTGTCCAAAATATCGGGCAGCATCGAGCCTGCCGGTGCGAGCCGAGCCAACTCTTCGGCGGCGGCTACCTTCATCTCCAGCGTGATATCAGCTGCCCTGGCGTCAAGGGCGCCACGGAAAATGCCGGGATAGGCCAAGGCGTTATTGCAGTCTCGGCCGTCAGCAGCAATGGCGGCGCCGGCGGCGATAGCATCTTCCTTGCTTATCTCACCAACAGGATTGCTCAACGGCAGCACAATTGGGCCTTTGGCCATTGAGGCGACCATTTCCTTAGTGACCATATTCGGACGGGAGACGCCTATAAAGATATTTTTGCCGACAAAAGCTTCGGCGAGGGTCCCCTTTTGATTGTTCTTGTTTGTAACCAGTGCGAGGTGTTTCTTGTATGGGTTCATATTTTCCGTTCGTCCTCGGTAAATCGGGCCCTTCGAGTCAAAGACAACGATGTCTCCGATGCCGAACCCGAGGAGTATTTTGCTGATGGCATAGCCGGCGGAACCTGCCCCTAACATAATAACCGAGCACTCGTGGCTCTTTTTATTCGTTTGCTTCAATGCGTTGATTAGCGCCGCCAAAACGATTGTTGCGGTTCCGTGCTGGTCATCGTGAAAAACGGGTATGTTGAGAGCGGCTTTTAGTTTTTCTTCAATTTCAAAACATGCCGGCGCTGCCACGTCCTCAAGTTGGATAGCTCCAAAGCCCGAAGCTATTCGAACAACGGTCTCGACAAAGGTCTCGATATCCTGTGTGTCGATGAGTATGGGAAACGCGCTTATATTCACAAACTCGGCAAAGATAGCGGCCTTTCCCTCCATAACCGGCAGTGAGGGCACGGTGCCAATGTTGCCCAGCCCGAGAACTGCGGTGCCATTGGTAACGATAGCCACGCGGTCGCCAATGCCGGTCATCTCCCACGCCGCTGCTGGGTTGAGCTGGATTTGTTCACAAACTGACGCTACGCCGGGTGTGTAGACCATTCTTAAGTCGGTAAGGGTTTTGAGCGGTACTTTGCTGACGACCTCAATTGTTCCGCCTCTATGTGTCTCGAGCACCTCGTTGCGGAGACCGAGCACTTTCAGGCCGTTGGTTTGTTTTATTATTTCAAGCAGTTTGTCGAGCTGGTCTTTGTGGGCAAAATAAACTGTAACGTCCCGGACTTTGTATTTCTTCTGCAGGTCAATGAGACTGATTTGGCCCAGATGAGCACCGACCTGGGCGATGGCGGAACTCAACTGTGCGAACATGCCGGGCTTATCCAGAAGTCTGCACCGCAGCGTAAATATTTCGGGCGTCGAATATCGCTGCTGCCAGCTTGTACCTTTCATTTCAACCATAACATCCACGACCTTGTGGTATTCTCTGAAGTTTCCAAAAACAGCACTTTGCCCAGCGGTGACGGACGACCACCTGATTATACGCAAAAAGCCGAACATCGCCAACAAAAAAACGGCTACTTTGCTCTGTCGCCCTATCGATATAACTGCGGCGGTGGTGTGGCTGAATAAAGGCTGAAGCAGCCGCCTATAAGAAATGCCGACAAATCGCACAGGCTCGCGCTGGATTCGTTGCGCGTGACATCCGGCTAATTGGTGCCATAGTTGTGCCTGATTTGCCGGTATTACCGGTAAAATCGTCAAAGCCAGCACCGGATGAGTCTCCATTGAAATAATTGGTGGAATCTTTTAGTCGCAGCAGAGTTTTTTCTTGACTCAGCAGGCAGGTTTTTATACAATAAATGCTAAGCTTGAAGGAAAGGGTGATTAGGGCTGTGTGCATTTTAGCGGGGCATGGTTTTCTCACCACGAAAGTTGTCGTTTCGATAAGTTCGAATTTGGTAGTATGTATAGAGTGAAGGAAGGGGACATGATGAGAAAGAATTTGGTAAGAGTGTTTTCCGGGTTGGTTGTGCTTTTTTCATTGAGCATTGCGCCTGCTGGTGCGATTCCCATTGAGGAAATCAGTGTTGATTCGGTTGACACGGTCTTTGGCTATGTGTCCGGGCCAATCACCGACAGCCAACTGACAATAGAACAGTCGGGCGTTACTGTCGTGGTTGAGAAATCCGGCAACGTCCAGGAGGAGATTTCGGGCGCGTTCTTCTCGCTCGTGACGAACCTGGCGGCAGATAACTCCACAGGCGGACGAGCTATCGGCAGCTTTACTGGCGGTTCGATTACGATAAAGGACGCGATGGGCGTGCCGCTTCTGTTGGCCGACATCGGCAGCTTCAGCATGGAGGAAGATACTTATCTGCCCTTCTGTATCCTGGCAGGAGCCGGAACGTTCCAGGTCACAGGCGGCACATGGCAGAGCAGTTTTCTGCCTGAGGGCATAATTCTCGACCTTACGTGGAAGCTTGATAGTGACATCGACGACTTTGGCGCGGACTTTAGTGCAGAGTCCAACGTTACACTAACACCAATACCGGAACCCACGGTTCTGTCTCTTTTAGCTGTCGGCGGGTTGATGATTATGCGCCGCAGATGGTTGTAGGGCTAATGTCTCAGGGCTGCGGCAGGCAGGCATAACCTATCTTTGCCTCTTGTATTTTCCGATTAGCTGTCCCTGGGCGAGTATGTGTCCTTCCATTGCCTTTAGCAGTGCGGGTTTGTCCGCAACAGCCACAAGGTCGACCTTTGTGTTGAGTGCATAGATTTTGAAGAAGTATCTGTGCGTGCCACTCGGCGGACAGGGGCCACCATATCCGGTCTTGCCAAAATCGCTGACACCCTGCCTGGTTCCGTCTGGCAGAGTTTCATCGTCTGGGAAGCTCTCCGGCAGTTCTGTGGTTTCTGGCGGCAGGTTGAACAAAACCCAGTGCACGAAAGTACCGATTGGCGCGTCAGGGTCATCGCAGATAAGAGCGATGCTCCTGGTGTCCTGAGGTAGTTGTTCCCATTGCAGCGGTGGCGAAATATCCTCACCATCGCAGGTGTACTTAGGCGTGATTAAACCCTGGTCCTCAAAAGCCGAACTGGTAATCTTAATTTCCATTTTTTCTCCCTTTATTTCAGAATTTGTTTCTTTAGCATTCTTACAAGAGCAGAAAAGTAGTGCCGGCAAGACTACCAAGATAATAAAAGCATTTTTCAGCATACTTTAATCCCTTTATAAGACAATTTTTTCCTGTTCTGCATCGAACGTTGCGACCTTTCCCTGGCGAAGTCCGAGCATGCCCATCTGCAGCGCCGTCTGCACATGATAGGCCAAGTCCGCTGGGCTGAGTGTATCCAGCCTGCGCGAGCGGCAGCACGCAAGGAATTTTCGCCAGTAGTCGACAAAATCCTGACCGTGTTGGATGTCAAAACGCCGGGCCTTTTTTTTCGAGCCTTTTACGGGAATAAATACAATCTTCTCGTCCTGGACAGTCACGGCGCCTTCCCAGCCACGTATAACTGGGATGCGCTTGCCTGAACCCCGCTTTCCCGTGGCCTGATAGCTGTTGCCCTGTGTTCCGAGCAGCGCGACGGTAATCTTTTCAGGGTAATCTATGAGCATGTTGAAGGTATCTGGGACCTCACGCTCGTGGTATCGGAACATACCGCCTGTGGCGACAACTTTGCTGGGCATCTTGACGCCGAGCATGTACAAGACCGGCGTGAGGCTGTGCGGAAACAGGTCGGTCGAGGGTCCTCCGGCATAGTCCTCGTACATTCTCCAGCGGAAGAATCTGCTGACATCGAAAGGTCGCGTTGGTGCATCTCCGAGAAATGCCTGCCAGTTCAGGTCCGGCCCTGGCTTAGCGTTGGGGTCGTCGATAGGCATACCTCGCTCACCCCAATCGCCGACGCGAAAGAATCCGCACTCGGCGTGGATTGGCCGGCCGATTAGGCCGTCCTCAATCAGCTTCTTGATTTGATGCCAGGCTGAATCGGCCATGCCCTGTGTGCCGAGCTGGAAAACTCTGCCGGTTTTTTTCACGTCCGCCGCCAATCGCTTGGTAAGTTCACACTGCCGCCAGTGCGTGACGGGCTTTTCGCAGTAGACGTCTTTGCCGGCCCGAACCGCGTCGATTGCCTGATAACCGTGGTGATGGTCGGGCGTAGAAATACAGACAACATCGACATTCGGGTCGGCCAGTAGTTCGCGATGGTCCATATAGCCTTTGGCACCATAGGCGTCGACTACTTTCTGCAGGCGAGGTCGATAAACATCACAAGCGGCGACGATATCCACCGGCTCTTTTGCCTGAGTCTTGAGCCAGTGAACAGTTTGAAGGTGGGCACCGCTTCGGCCGCCGCAGCCTATGAAGCCGACTCCAATGCGTTCGTTGGCGCCCGGCGTTTTTCCAAGTATCGGGTGCGTTGATGTAGCCGCCAGTGTAACTGCTGTGGCTGCGCCGGCCTGATGAATAAACTGCCGACGCGTGAGGGTATTGGCTTTACGCGTTTTTTGTTTCTTGCAAGGCATGATTGGCTCCTCTGTTACAATTTTCATCACTACTGCCTTTCAAACAATATTGGTTTACTACTCTTTCTTAAAAAGTCAATGGTACGGGTTGCTACCATTTACTCGACCTGTTTTGTCGCTGGGCCACGCGGCTTTTCTGGCCCCGGCCATGCGCTCCAACGTTTATAAAGCCGGTTGATTTTTTCCGTTTCGACCCGGCCATCCCACAGTGCGACGCCATATCGCAGTACAAGAGGGTTATCGGCAGCAAGGCTTAGTGGTTTTGTGTGCAGGCTCATCGTAGCCGAGAGATAGGCAAACGGCTTTTTCATAGTGAACCACGTTGCCGGGTAACGCGGATTGTCCGGATGGTCGAACATGGCGACGGTTACGGCTTTGCCGTTGACGTTAGCTGTATATGCACACCAGCTCGAGGGGACAAGCCGCTCGTCGCCGCGGAAGATTTCGCCAGTTCTGCCGTCAGCGTCAAAGAACGAGCCTGTGGCATCCATTGCTTTGATGAAACGCATACCCAGTCCGTGATAATGGCTGCCGGTAAACACAGCAGCGTTTTTTCCCTCTGGAAGTTCAAACTTTGACTGCCAGGTCAACAGTGTAACCTGAAAGTCCTTGACTTGGCTGACTTCAATCGTGCGATTTTCTTTAAGTAGCACGTCTCGGCCTGCTGGATTCATCCAGTTGAGCTGTTCCGTGAAAGCTGCTCGGGCCCCATCAGAGCGCTTGTCGACCCTTACGTCGTCAAAGCAGTTGTGCACCTGCCTGCCGCAGCCCTGCCTCTCCTCCCAAAAATTGATGCCGTCAATCTTGACGGCAAACATTAAGCCGTGGTGATGCAGATGGTCGGCCGGCGCGTCGCGGAGGACGTTGACCGCACAGGGTGTAAATAGCTGCCGAATGTACGGTTTGGAAGGTGCGCTGCTGTAACTATAGTGCAGCAGGGGGCGATTGTCGGCATAAATCGAGATAATATCCTGCTGTGTTGTAATTCGCAGAGGGTTTTCCGCTGCCAGAGCCTTTGCCGTCGGTGGAGCAACAAAGATATAAGCGAGCAGAGCCGTGACTGTGATACGTTTCAATCTTTGCATTACGGGCCTCATCGAAAATTTAGATAAGCTGCCTAAAGTAGTCAACTACAGTCCCCAGCCGGTCCATCGCCAAAAACAATACGGACAGAGCTGCGATGACCCACATTGCAGGCTTAATCTCGATTGCCTTGCCTACAACCGTCTTTATGAGGGTAAAGCTGATAAACCCAAACGCCAGGCCTGTGCTGATGCTGTAACTAAGTGCTATCATCACCATCAGGATAAAGGCCGGAAACGCCTCTTCCGAATTCGTAAAATCTATCTTCTTGATTTCCTTCATCATAAACAGGCCGACCATAATCAACGCCGGCGCAGTGGCATAGCCCGGCACTATACCAACAACAGGCACAAATAACAGTGCCAGCAGAAACAAGATGCCTGTAACAATGGAAGTTAAGCCGGTTCGTCCACCCTGCTCGATTCCCGCGGCCGACTCGACGTAGGAAGTAGTAGTTGATGTGCCCAGTACCGCACCAATCATAGTAGCCACGGCGTCAATTCCCAGTAATCGGTCGAGTCCCTTTATCCGGTTTTGTTCGTCGACCATATCGGCCTGGTGACAGCACGCTACAAGCGTCCCTACACTGTCAAACATATCCATAAACATCAGACTGAATATGCTTCCGAAGAGGCTCCACTTAAGTGCTCCAAGGATGTCGAGATGAAAGGCAACTGCTTTTATATTGACGTGCAGCGAGATGAGCTCCTGCGGTTTTTTTATATATCCGAATGCGGCGGCCAAAACCGTTGAAAACATTATTCCAAGCAATAAAGCGCCTTTTATCTTTTTTATTTCAAGAAAAAGCATTACCAGCAGGCCGCAGAGGCCTATCAAAACCGTCGGCGTTAAATGCCCGGCAGAAACCAAAGTGGCGTCATTGTTCACAACCACCCCCAGATTAACCAGGCCGATAAACGTGATAAAAAGTCCTATGCCTACCGATATTGCCGAAATCAGGCCGGCCGGTATCGCCTCGACCAGCCTTTTTCTAAGGCCAACAAGGGTCAGGACGAAAAAAAACAGGCCTGAAAGAAAGACCACTCCCAAGGCTGTTTCCCAACTGATTTTGCCGGTCATGACAAGAGTGTATGCGAAAAAGGCGTTAAGTCCCATGCCCGGTGCCATAGCGATAGGGGCCTTTGCAAATACTCCCACGATGATGGTTGAAATAGCGGTAACTATGCAGGTGACGGCAATGAGGGCCTGCTTGTCCATACCCGCTTTGCTCAGAATCAACGGGTTGACGAAAATGATATAGGCCATCGTCAGAAACGTCGTCAGCCCAGCGACAATCTCGACCCTGACCGTTGTCTGTTTCTCTTTAAGCTCAAAAAACCTGCTGACCATTCTTAGTTCCCTGCCTTTCAGCCGTTGAACTTGTCTCTTTGAGCTACCATGTTTCTGCTCCGGCGCCGCGCCGACCTACAGGATGACAGGAACACACCGGCCTTTGGCCGTGGCATTGCACCGGAAAACCAGTCGCGACAACTTACTGGGATTGGCGACCGGTATCTTCTGACTCTTTCTCGGCGGATACCTTTTCGATGCGTTTCTCGGCTTTGGCCAAAATTTCTCTGCAGTGCTTAATGAGGGTCATGCCTTTCTCATACTGCTGGAGGCTGTCCTGGAGAGGGATGCGGCCCTGCTCTATTTTGCCGACGATATCGCTGAGTTCCTTGATTGTCTGTTCAAAGCTGAGTTTGCTAACATCTTTTTTTGGTTTTTCATCTGCCATTTTTTTAACCGCCATTTAAGAACAACCCAGTCAGCCCGCCCGCTGGGAGCAGAATTTAACTCTGACAGCATACCAAATACCTGCTCCAACCGCAACCGCCCTTGGCGAACTTTCGTGTCTTTCAAGCATGGCGAAGAGTAAAGACAGGGCCATAGATGCGGTCAGCCGCCCAAGCCGACTTCTCTAAGGAACGGTGTCGATATCACTGCGTATTGACAAGCAAGGTCAGCTTTTCATTTGAGCGATAACCTGCTCGCGTTTATGTGTCAAAGGAATCCGGGATTGCTGCTTGTTTTCATAATTTCCTGTCTAATTTTCGGTAGCTTACGGCCTCTGCGATGTGTTCGGGGGCGATATTTTCAGCACCGGCAAGGTCGGCTATTGTCCGGGCCGTTTTGCAGATTTTGTCGTGGGCGCGGGCGCTCAGGCCGAATTCGGTCATTGCCTGTTTAAGCAGCATCTCGCCCGCCGAATCGAGCTTACAGAATTTCTCGACCTGCTTATGGCTCATCGTGGCGTTAGTCACCATTCTGTTCTGTCCGAATCGCCCTGCCTGAACCTCTCTGACTGTGATGACGTCCCGTCTCATCGTAGCTGAATCAAGCTGGTCTGTTCTTGAGCGCAGCTTTCTGAAACTTATCGCAGGAACATCGATGTGAATATCGATTCTGTCCACCAGCGGGCCCGATATCTTCGAGAGGTATCGTTCAATCTGACCGGGTGTGCACTTGCAGGCCCTGGCGTCGGTGCCGAAATAACCGCAGGGGCAGGGGTTCATTGCTGCCACGAGCATAAACTGCGCGGGAAAGCGGATGGTTCCCTTGGCCCGTGAGACAGTAATGAATCCGTCTTCGAGTGGCTGTCGAATCATCTCGAGGATATGTCTTGGAAACTCGGCAAACTCATCGAGAAACAAGATTCCGAAATGTGCCAGGGACAGTTCGCCGGGTCTGGGGTTTGTTCCGCCGCCTATCAGGGCGGGGGCGCTGGCAGAGTGGTGCGGCATTCTCACCGGGCGCGTGGCCAACAGTGCCTTGTTCTTATCGAGCAGGCCTACCGACGAATATATCCGAGTGGTTTGGAGCGATTCAGCTAAACTCAAAGGCGGCAGAATAGTCGCCAGTCTTTGTGCCAGCATGGTCTTTCCCGCTCCTGGTGGGCCTATCATCATTATGTTGTGTCCGCCGGCACCGGCTACGGTCAAAGCCCGCTTGACGCTCTCCTGGCCCTTAACATCTGCGAAATCAACTTCATAGTTTGACGCCACGTTGAAAAGCTCGTCGAGATTGACGTCAGTTGTCTCCAGGGCCAGTTGTCCGGCAAGAAAGCCGACCGCCTGCGCCAATGAGCCCACGGCGTATACCTCGATGTCGGCGACAACGGCGGCCTCCTTGGCGTTGTCGAGCGGCACAATCATTCGGCCAAACCCATTTTCCCTGGCGGTCATTGCCATACTCAATACGCCGTTAACCGGGCGGACTCTGCCGTCTAAGGCCAGCTCACCTGCGATAACAAAATCGTTAAGAGCCGAACCGACCACCGCACCGGAGCCGATGAGCATGCCCAGGGCAATAGGCAAATCAAATGCAGGCCCGACCTTTTTTACATCGGCCGGAGCCAGATTTATGAGCGACTGAGTTTTTGGGTATTTGTAGCCGGAGTTGATAATGGCACTTTTTACTCTTTCGGTGCTTTCCTTTACGGCGGTATCTGGCAGCCCTACTATCAGTGACTTTTCAAAGCCGCCGCGGGCAACGTCAACTTCCACCTCGCAAACGATGCCCTCGATTCCCTCTAATGTAACGCTGTGCAATCTGGCTAACATGTTTTTCCCTTATTTTCTGATTTGAAAACGGCATTTTAAGTTAGCATGTGGTTTATGGCAAGCGTGTTTGGCCACAGTTAATCTCGAAAAAGCCTAAAAACTGGCGGAAAGTTCGGTTTTTCCGTAAAATGGCTCGTTTCTGCGCATCGAGAGCCACAAATCAGGGGGAAAATTCGCAAAATCAGCCAGCTAAATAAAAAGTTTTGAAGAAAACCGGAGACTGCAGCAGCTATACAGTGTAATCTTAGGGCATCCGGGGTTGAATTAGAGCCGACAGGCAAGGCAGGAGGGCTTTGTGGTTTTCAGGCGTGTATGTGGAAAACCATCGAAAAAAATGCTTGCATTTTACGGCGAATCAGGTATAGTAATCGGGTAGTATCGGCTGGCAGCGGTTTATAGGGAGAAAAACGATGTTCTCAACGCTTGCAACGGGAACTTTCGGAGCAGATTAAAGGAGGATGGAAAAATGCAGCCAAAATATTTCATTACGGCAATTGTGTTTGCGTTGTTTTTGTCCTGTATTTGCCTCGGCTATAGCGGCGGCTCAGGAACATCTGCGGACCGCTACCAGATATCGGTCGTCGCCGACTGGCAGGAACTGATGGCTACCTCCGGCGACTTGGATAAACATTTCATCCTCACCGCGGACCTGGATTTGCACGGCGTGGCCCTGGCACCTGTGGGTGCATTTGCCGGCGTGTTCGACGGACAGGGGTTTACGCTCCGCAACGTGTCCATCGACCTGCCGGCAAGAAATTATGTCGGCCTTTTTCGCTCTCTCCGCTCCGGCGGCGAGGTCCGCGAATTGGGCGTCGAGGATGTGAACATTACCGGCGAGCAGTATGTCGGCGGCCTGGTGGGGCGCACTGGTGGTACGCTCACGTCCTGTTACGCTGCGGGGGATGTGACCGGTGACCATCGTGTCGGTGGCTTGGTGGGGCACAATAACGGTACGCTCACTTCCTGTTACGCTGCGGGGGATGTGACCGGCGACAGGAATGTCGGCGGCTTGGCTGGGGAAAATCTCGGTACGCTCACGTGCTGTTACGCCATGGGGCAGGTGACGGGCGAGTGGTATGTCGGTGGCCTCGTGGGGGAAAATGGTCACTCGCTGTACTACAATCTGTATGGTACACTCACGTCCTGTTACGCTGCGGCGCAGGTGACCGCTGGTTGGCGTTATGTCGGCGGCCTAGTGGGATACAATTCTGGTATGCTGACAGGCTGTTATGCAACTGGGCAGGTGAGCGGTTTGGATGTCGGCGGCCTGGTGGGGTTTCATGACGATGGTTCTTATACGAGTTGTTTCTGGGACAGCGATGTTAATCCGGACGTAGATGGGGTTGGGAATATAGCTGATGACCCCAACGTAATAGGCGAAACAACTACGAAGATGCGACGGGAGAGTACTTTCACTGAGGTTGGCTGGGATTTTGTGGGAATCTGGGATATCAGAGAAAACCAGACATATCCATTCTTGAGGGAGTATTCCCCAGGCGACGTCAACCACGATGATAAGGTCAATTTCCTCGACCTGGCCATCCTCGCCGACAACTGGCTCGCAGGCAAGTAAATAACCCTACTATCTCTGCGTAAAGCCGAACCGGTAAAACGGCAGCAGCAGGATAAAGCAGGCCTCTGTAAAGCCGCTACAGTCTCGAAAATCGAAAAAAATTTGGCTTTGTCACAGTTTTTTCATCCTTGCATTGCTAACGTCATGCGTTATAATATTTAAACAATGCCTGCTAAACGTGGAAGAAAAGTGCGGGGCAGGCTGTAGAAACTTTTAACCTTTATAAGGAGACTAAAAATGAAATGGAAACACTGGAAACCGGTTGGTTTGGTGGTTCTTGTTGCGGTAGTGGTTTGCGCTGTGACCTACGCCGCCAAAGACGAGGGAAAAGATGTTGTTCTCCCCGATGTAGTGACCGCAGCCATCAAGGCGCTCTATCCCGGAGCGGCTGTGGAAGAGGCAGAGTGGGGTGAAGAAGAGTTGAAGGTTTACGAGGTTGAGCTGGAAGCCAATGGCGAGGATGTCGCGGAGGTAACGGTCGCCCCGGATGGCACTATCGTTGAAGTCGAAACCGAGGTAGCTGTGGGTGAGCTTCCACAGGCCGTTAAGGACGCTGTTGCCCTGGCGGCAGAGGGCGCCGAGATTAAAGAAGCCGAGAAGGAAGTTACCTATGCGGTTGTCACGTTGGTTAAGTTGGATGACCCCACAACCAGCTACGAGGTGGAGTTAATCAAGAATGGCAAGGAATGCGAAATCGAGGTCGCTGCCGACGGAACGATTTTGGAAGAGTTGGAGTGTGATGACGATGATTAGTCACGGCAAAGAAACGTGACGGAACAGGTCTCACACGTGTTCGACCGCTTTTGGTGCGGTGATGCGTCCCGTACGGATACGGGTGTTGACTGTGGGTCAGGGCTGGCTTTGGTCCAAAGGGTCGTCAGTGAATTAGGCGGTCGCGCCGAGGTCGGAGTGCAAAACGGTGGGATATTTACGATACGAGTAACTCTGCGGACTAAGTGAGAAAGGCTGTTTGGACGGTGAAAACGGCCAAAATCAGGCGAAAAGGGGCAAAAGCCGCCAGCGAAGTAAAATTTTTTGAAAAAAATTGGATTTTTTGAAAAAAATGCTTGCAAAATTAGTTCCAGGGTATATAATTAGGATGTAAGAATGGCCTGATAAGTTAAAAGGTCTTTTCTCTTTATACATTTTGGTTTCTGTGAGGTAGTGATTCTTTTATAGCTGTGCAATATATTCGCTAAATGAAAGCTGCCTCAGAAAGGCTGGAGTTTAAGCCACTTCAGCTTTTTTTTGTGCGCGCCTGCAAAAGCGAACGTTCCCAAAAAGGCGCGCAAACATTTACTACTGCTGCACGGCAAAGGGGGTTCGGAGAGGTCAGTTGTTTGGACTTGCGTTAATCAAAGCGGCCAAAAGGATGTGACGCAGTCGGTCAATACTGAGATTGTTGAGGTAATCTTCGCTGAAATCCAGCTTGAATCGGCCTCTGAAGTTTTTGATTCGCCTTTTGAGTTCGTTTCTGCCCAGACAAGCGAGCGATGTCGCTGCTTGTTCAAAATATTCTCGCGACGCCATTGGCCTGCTCTCTTAAGAAAATGCTGTCCTGAAGTATTGGATTAGCTCGGTGTCGTCTCCGGTAGTTGACATCGTCCATTGCCGCAGGCCTCTTTGCCGGGAATGTTTCCAACGCAGGCGAAATGTCAAAATCTGCTTATTATTGGCCTAAAATATTTTTGTCATTTGGGGTATCGTCTGATAACGTTGCGTTATGAAAACAGGCGAGCTAAACTTTTGTCTGCCGTGTGAGTTGATTGCTCAGCAGCCGGCTGCTATGCGGAGTGATTCGAGACTGCTGGTTCTTAATCGCTGGGATGGCCGGCTTGTCGACAGGCGATTCAGCCAACTCGGCGAGTTTCTGCGGCCCGGTGATTGTCTTGTGCTTAACGACACAAAGGTCCTGCAGGCACGGTTCTTCGCCCGACGCACGACCGGGGCAAAGCTGCAAGGCCTGTTTTTGGGAGTTGAACAGGAGAGCAGTAGACCGGAAGTGAGCACAATAAGAACCTGCTCTGATTTTGAGCAAAGTTCAAAATCGCAGGCCGGTGTATGGCAGGTGATGATAAAAGGTGCCGGCAAAGTGAGGAGCGGCGAGACCATCCATCTCAAAGACTGCAACGGGCGCGATTACTGTACGGCAGAAATCCTCGACAAGACCGGCGGCAAATGCAGGCTGAAACTAAGCATCGACTGCGATGTCGAGACTGTCCTGGAGCAAATCGGTTTTCCCCCTTTGCCCCCGTATATCAAGCGAAAGGCAGACTCATCCGCAGCGGCTGAAGATAAACTCCGTTATCAAACGGTTTATGCCCGCCGGGCCGGTGCTGTTGCTGCACCAACCGCAGGACTGCACTTCACGACCGAGCTTATCGAGCAGCTTAAAAATAAAGGGATTTGCTTTGCCTACATAACGCTGCACGTTGGGGCGGGAACCTTCACGCCGATAACCACCGAAATAGTGGAAGAGCACGAAATTCATCCGGAAAGATTCGCCATCGACCGGGAAAACGCCGCTTTAATAAACTCAGCAAAGCAAAAGGCCGGGCGAATAGTCGCCGTTGGCACAACTACTGTACGGGCGCTCGAGACATCCGCCGCCGAGGCAAAGACCCGCCCATGCAACGGTACAACCAGGCTTTTGATAACGCCCGGCTACAAATTCAAAATAGTCGACGCAATGGTGACAAACTTTCACCTGCCCAGGTCGACTCTGCTCGCGCTGGTGGCGGCCTTCGCTGGGCTGGAAAATGTTATGGCCGCATATCAGCACGCCATTGCTCAGCGATACCGCTTTTACTCTTACGGTGACGCAATGCTCATAATCTGACGCTTGTTGGCCGCGGTAATTTTTTCGGCATCCATCTTTATCATCGCACGGTCGTAGGTCATCAGGCCGTTGACCTCGATTTCCACATCGGTTGTCTGCGTGTAGACCGCCGCACACAATCCCCTGCCAATCATCGGCTGTAGTTTATCAAGCAGCTCCAGATAAGCGCCGGGCAGGGCCTCACGTGTATCGAAGCTGCGATAGCCCCAGTTCTCTTGGTCCTGCCAGGTATGTGCTTTGACCGGCAGACCCAGCCCGCCGAACTCGCCCAGTACCGCCGCCCGATAAGGTTCATTGGGCGGCGCCTTTGGCCCCGGGTACTTGTGAATGTCGTGCACATCACTAACGCCTTTGTCAGCCCAGCCACTGGCGCTGTTGACCAGACGCGTGGGGTCCAGTTCCTTAACCCACATAGTCAATCGAGGCGTGTCGTACTGGCCCCAGCCCTCGTTGAAAATCACCCACATCACTATCGACGGATGACTACCAAAGGCCTCGACCATACGCCCCAATTCAAGCTCGAACTGCTCACGCCCCTCGCGGCCGTCATTCGAGCCGCTGGCCATGTCCTGCCAGACCAAAAGCCCGAGTTTGTCGCACCAGTAATACCAGCGTGCCGGCTCAATCTTGACGTGCTTGCGGGCCATATTGCAGCCAAGCTGCTTTAAGACTTCAATGTCGTAGCGCAGCGCCTCATCGGTTGGCGCAGCGTACAACCCGTCCGGCCAGAAGCCCTGGTCAAGAGGCCCGTATTGAAATAGTGCCTTGTTGTTCAAAAGAATCCGGGTAATGCCCTTTTGGTCTTTGCCAAGTGAAATCTTGCGCATTCCGAAATAACTTTTCACAGCATCGACCACTTTGCCTTCATTATCTTTCAGGGTCACCTCAAGGTCATAAAGAAATGGCGAATCTGGCGACCAGAGTTTAGGCTTATCAATAGGCAAAAGCACCTCCATACCGACCTTGGCGCGGTTCTTACTTACCGCAAGCCAGTTGTCTTTTGCCGCGGCTTCCACATTAAGCCCGGCTGCCGACTTTGAACATATGGCATGTACCGTTGCCACGCCGCTGTCGACATCGGTAACGATTTTGAGCCGTTTGATATACGCCCGGGCTACCGGTTCAAGCCACACCGTCTGCCAGATGCCCGTTGTCGCCGTATAGCGGATGCCGTGCGGCCTTTTGACCTGCTTGCCGCGGGGCTGGTAGCCCGTGTTCGTCGGGTCCCAAACGGAAACGACTATTTCCTGCGTCCCGGCCTCCTTTAGCGCATCGGCAATCTCGAAAGTGAACGGGTCGTACCCGCCGCGATGGCTGCCTACTTCTTGTCCGTTGACCCACACGGTTGTTTCCCAGTCAACCGCACCGAAATGCAGCAGTGCGCCTTTACCTTTCCACTGGTTTGGTATCTCAAATGTCCGGCGATACCACAGGCGTTCGTTTTCGCTTACCGCTTCCATCACTCCTGACAACGCCGACTCTATCGGAAATGGCACAAGGATTTGGCCCTCGAAAAGCGCCGGCTTCGAACCTTCTTTCGGACGAACGGCGTATTCCCACAGGCCGTTGAGATTCAACCAGTTCTCCCGAACCATCTGGGGCCGAGGATACTCCGGATGGGCTTTTTCCGGGCGGACATCCTTTGCCCATCGCGTCATCAAAGGCCCCTTCGCCGGTTTCCATCCCGTTTTCCCTGGCGTACCAAGACTGCCAACCAGACGCTTGTTTGCTTCCCTGACCTTCTCTTCATCCATCTTAATCATCGCACGGTCGTACGTCATCAGCCCGTTGACCTCTGTTTCGACATCCGTAGTCTGCGTATACACCGCCGCACACAGCCCTTTTTCAATCAGCGGTGAGACCTTGCTGAGCAGGCTCACGTAGGTCTCGGTCATCTCGCTGGTTGTTTTCACGGTGCCGTGGTGACCCCAACTGGCTTGTTCATTCCAGAGATGGCCTAGAAGTGGAAAACCCAGCCCGCCAAACTCACCCAGGACTGCGGCGCGTTTTTCTTCGTTGTCCGGCGCCTTGGGCCCCGGATAGCTATGTACGTCGTGGATGTCACCAAAGCCCATGTTTGTCCAGCCGCTGGCCTCGTTGACGAGGCGGGTTTGGTCGAGGCCCTTGACGACCTTTACAAGTTGTTCGGTCTCATTTTTCCCCTTTTGCCCCCAGCCTTCGTTGAAGACCACCCACATGATTATCGATGGGTGGTTACAACGGGCCTGGACCATGCGCCTCAGCTCGAGCTCAAACTGCCGCTCTGATTCGGCGGTAAACTTCGGAGGCTTGGGCTCTTCCCTGCGGCGCATCATCCCGCTTGGCATGTCCTGCCAGACCAGAAGGCCCAATTTGTCCGCCCAGTAGTACCAGCGGGCCGGCTCTATTTTTACGTGCTTGCGTGCCATGTTGCAGCCGAGCCTCTTTGTCATCTCAATGTCATATCGAAGGGCTTCATCGCTGGGTGCGGTATATACTCCATCCGGCCAGAAACCCTGGTCCAGAGGCCCATACTGAAAGAGGACCTTGTTGTTGAGGAACATCTTCGTGATACCGTCCTGGTCCTTTCCGAGTGCAATCTTTCGCATCCCGAAGTAACTTTTCACCGAATCAACTTTTTTGCCCTGACTGTCCTTCAATGTGAGTTTCAGGTCATAAAGATGCGGCGAGTCGGGCGACCAGAGCTTAGGTTCCTTTATGGCCAAATGGATTTCTTTGCCGACTTTTTCTTCGGCTTTGCTTACTATGAACCACCTGTCTTTTGCCTCCGCCTCGATACTACAATTCAGCGCGTCGCCTGAGCACACGGCAGTTACACACACCAGCTCAGCATCAATATCCGTAACAATCTTCAACGACCTAATGTAGGCCCTATCCACCGGTTCCAGCCAGACACTCTGCCATATACCTGTTGTCGACGTATACCAAATTCGGCGGGGTTTGCCTTTCTGCTTTCCACGGGCCTGACGGCCGTCGTCGGTCGGGTCCCAAACGCAGAGAACTACCTGCTGTGGTCCGGTCTTGTTGAGGGCATCGGTTATATCGAAGACAAAAGGGTCGTACCCTCCTTTGTGGGTACCTACACGCTTTGCGTTCACCCAGACAGTCGTCTCCCAGTCCACCGCTTCGAAATTAAGCAGGATGCGTTTGTTCTCCCAGTTGTTCGGAATCTCAAAGCTGCGGCGGTACCAAAGCTTTTTTTCAGTTCCGACAGGCCTGGCAACGCCGGAAAGCGATGCTTCGACGGCAAATGGGACGAGAATCTCGCCATCATAGCTGTCAGGCTCAGTCTTGTCCTTAGGCAGGATAGCATATTCCCAGAGGCCGTTGAGGCTAAGCCAGTCTTTGCGGACCAACTGCGGGCGAGGATACTCGGCGTGGACGTTATTCGGGCGAACATCCTTTGCCCATCGCGTCATCAGCGGCCCTTTGGCCGGGTGCCACTGGGCATGTGCCAACCCGCAGGCTGCCAGCACCATAATCGACACGATATAGTGCCGGGTCACGATGGACCGGCTTCGGCGCAGCCGGTTCAAGATTTTTTCAACTGTCATTTCATTTCGCTCCTTTCCAATTCGCATTTCAGAATGTCTTGCCATCTGTTATACGCCTCCTGATAGGCGAGCGTCTGTTTTTCATCGGGGGCGATGGTCTTGATCGGTTTGACGCCGACAAATGCGTCATCGGGCCCGGTGTAAATGCCTGCGCCGATACCAGCGCCCCTGGCGGCCCCTTGCGAGCCATCGGTGTTGTATAGTTCCACAACGCAGCCGGTTACGGTGGCAAATGCCTGTGAAAATAATTGACTGAGGAACATATTGGCATAGCCTGCCCGGACCGTTTTCAGCTCCATGGGCCTCTGGCGCATTATTTCCACACCGTAATTGAGCGCAAAAACAATTCCTTCCTGGGCAGCCCTGAGGAAATGAGATTTTTTGTGTATATTAAAATCCAGCCCGTGAACAGATGCCCCGATATTGCAGTTTTCCAATGTTCTCTCGGCGCCGTTTCCGTATGGAAGTATGACCAGTCCGTCGGACCCCACAGGCCCCTGCGATGCAAGCTCGTTCATGTGGTCGTAGGTTAGGCTGTCTCGGTGCCCGCCGACAAAATTGTGTTTGAGCCAACTATTCAGGATTCCGGTGCCGTTGACGCAGAGCAGCACGCCATACCTTGGCTTGTGGCGTGAATGATTGACGTGAACGAATATATTTACTCTCGACCGGAGGTCGTAATTTTTCTTATTGCTGATGCCGTAGACAACGCCGGAAGTTCCAGCCGTAACGGCGGCCTGGCCTGGTTCCAGCACGCCTAAAGAAAGAGCGTTGTTGGGCTGGTCGCCCGCCCTGTAGGTTAGTTTCGTCCCCGCTTTCAGCCCGAGTTCCGCTGCTGCTGCGGCGTTTAGCGCGCCCTGCACCGAAAACGTGGGAACAATTTGTGCGATTAGCTCGCGACCGATAGAATAGTTCTCAAGGACAAAGTCGGCCATTTCGTCTGCAACAAAATCCCACATTATTCCTTCGCTCAATCCTGACGCGGTCGTTGTTTTTAAGCCGGTCATCTTCATCGCGATGTAATCGCCGGGCAGCATTATTTTATGAATCTTCGAATAGACGTCAGGCTCGTTTTCCATGACCCACCTGAGCTTCGAAGCGGTAAAATTGCCGGGCAGGTTGAGAAGGCTCTTAAGGCATTTTTCTTCCCCGATGTCGCGTGCGGCCTTTTCTCCCGTCTTGACTGCCCTGCTGTCGCACCAGATGATTGCAGGCCTCAACACTTGCTTGTTTTGACCGACCAGCCCCAGCCCGTGCATCTGGTAGGCGATGCCGATGGCCTTGACGTCTCCGGCATCGAATTGTGCCTCGGCCTTGAGCTGCCGGGTTGCTGATTTGACGTTGTTCCACCACACCGTTGGTTGTTGCTCGGCCCAGCCTTTTCTTATGGCGCCAATCTCGAGCTCGTTTTCAGGCTGTTGCGCCGCGCCCAGGACCTTACCCGTCTCAGCCTCTAACAAGGACGCCTTTATCGAGGAGCTTCCAATATCGTAACCTAATAATAACGCCATTCGAAAACCTTTCTCAGGCCGCTACCAATATGTTGGCAAGCAGTGATAGTACCTCTATTTCTGTAAGCACACAAGCTCGAAGCTGGTGCTGCCATCTTCGTGCTGCCTAAGATTTTTATGATGGGCCCGGTTGAGCTCCGCAGTTTTGAGCCCAGGTTTTATACAAGGCCTTTAACTCCTGTACCTTGTTGGGGTACTTATTATCGAGGTTGTTCAACTCGGTGCGGTCTGCTTCCAAGTCGTACAATTCCCACGGGCCTTTACGTTCGGCAACCAGTTTCCATTTACCCCGGCGCACCGCGCAATTACCCATATGCTCCCAGAAGAGGGCATCGTGGCCCCTGCGTTTCCTGCCCTGAAATACCGGGACAAGGCTTTTGCCCTGCAGAGGGGTGATTTTTCTTCTGTGGTAGGTCTTCGGATAAGTCACGCCGGCCACGTCGCAGCAGGTAGCCATAATGTCAATGATATGGCCGGGCTGGTGTGTAATCCGGCCCCCGTTTTTGATTACGGCAGGCCAACAGGCTATCAAGGGAGTGGCAATACCACCCTCATGCACCCACTTCTTGAACCTGCGAAACGGCGTATTGCTGGCGTTGGCCCACGACCGTCCGTAGCTCATATAGGAGTCAACTCCGCCCGGCGGAAGGCCGTTCTTTCGGCTGTCGAACCCCAAAGCACCGGTTTCTTCACATCCGCCGTTGTCCGACAAAAAAAGAATCAATGTATTGTCCCGTTTACCGAGGGCTTTTAATTTGTCGAGCACCTTACCGACACCCTGGTCCATTCGGTCGATTTGAGCGGCGTACACGGCCATCTTCAAATCCATCAACTCTTTGTCAGCCACCTCGTCCCAGGGTATGGCGCCATCGTCTCGCGGTGTAAGCGGCCACTTTTTCTTAATGATTCCCATCTTAAGCTGACGTGCATATCGTTGCTTGTGCAAGACGTCCCAGCCCTGGAGATATTTGCCCTTATACCTGGCGATATCCTGGGGCAGGGCGTGCAGCGGCCAGTGCGGAGCGGTATAGGCCACATACAAGAAAAAGGGCTCTTTGTCACGGCCGTATGCGTCAATGAATCCCACAGCATTGTCGGTGATAGCATCGGTCAAATAAAAGTTTTCGCCAGATGGCACGCAGGGCTTGTCATCGATGGCAAACCTGCGTATGACGCCTTTGCGCTTGGCCTTGGTAATATCAAAATAATTCGCTGCCCCACTGATGAGGCCATAATATCTTTCAAACCCTCTGTCGACCGGCCAGTGCGGTCTGGTCTCGCCAACATGCCATTTTCCTGACATTAACGTATGATAGCCCGCTTTTTTCAGGACTTCCGCAATGGTTACACATTTGCCATTCAGGTAACCCTGGTATGGCCCTGGTGGATTTACGTCGCCTCTTTTTTCCGTCATTCCTCCCATACCAGCTTGATGTGGATACAACCCGGTCAGAAGAGATGCACGGGTGGGGCAGCACCTGGCGGCATTATAAAACTGTGTAAGTCGCACTCCCGTGTTGGCAAGTTTGTCGAGGTTTGGCGTGTGGATTTCGCCGCCGTAACAGCCGATGTCCGAAAAGCCCATATCATCAACCATAATCAGGATAATGTTGGGCCGTTTCGCCACAGGCCTCGACATAGGCCCGGGCTGGCTTGCTTTGCCCATTGCAAAGGCAAGTTTAGGCAGGCCCATCATCGCCACAGCAGGCGAACCGGCAACAACAAATTTGATAAATTCGCGTCGATTCATTCTGGATTCCATAATGTATGCCCTTACTTTCTATTAGTTTCCTGTGCCGGTACATTAAGAATTTCAAATTTCAAATTTCAAATTTCAAATCTTCCTCATTGCATTGAGAACATTTCTTCCTTCAGGTCAAGATAATAGAGGTAATCACCTGGCTTAACATTCGGCGGACAGCGGTGGTCGCAGAACGGTATATAGCCGCCACGTTGGACCAGCGGGACAAGTGTTTCCAGGTACTCCCTTATTGCTTTGGGTCCTTCGCCCAGAACCATTTTGTCGACCCCACCCATGAGCCGCAACTGCCTGCCGTATTCTTTCAGCAGTTCAGCCGGGTGTGTGCAACTGTTGACCTCATAGGGAAAGAGGCAATTGATACCGCCTTCGAGCAGCAGCGGCAGAATCGGCCTTACGTCGCCGTCGCAGTCAACGTACCAGATGTCTATACCGACCGCGTGCAGCTTATTGCTGATGCGCTTGTACCGAGGCAGAACAACATTCCGGAAGAAATCGACCGAAACAATCGGCCCGTTCTTAAAGCATATATCCTCCCAACTGAACGCAAAGTCAAAATCAACCTGGCCGAGGACCTGGTCAAGAAAATCCTCTATCAGCAGGCAGCAGGTCTCAACCATATCTTCCACCATATCGGGATAGTCGGCAATGGCATAGGCAAGGCCCTCAAATGTCAACAGGTCGCGAATCCTGCCAATCATTGAGCCTGTCCAGGCACCAAGCGGATAATCACGACTGGGCGGATGCGCATTTTTCAAAGCCTGAACGTCAACCGCTCTGGCAGGGTCGTCCCTGCGAAAACGCTGCTGCTTAAGCCGGTTCCAGTCCTCGGGCGTTACGATTGAGGGCTTAATAAAATGCGGGAGCGTATCGTGACCATCCCGCGGCACTTCGGCTAACAGGCCATCAGCGTTGACAATCACTTTTTTCGTCTCGGTTTCTTCCACAACGTGCTGCTCAAAGATGGGGTTCATCCAGGGACTGGGAAAAGATGAACGTCCTGGTTCGCCAATATGGGCTATAACATCGAAGCTGAAGAAGATTTCGGCCTGCTCATTATTTGTAATATTGTTCTGCTTAAAGATGGGCCACTTCTCGAAATTGTCGGCCCAGTAGCCGAATTCCATATTGAAGCAGCGGTCGACCGGCCTGTAGTGCATCTGGTTATTGAATCTCTCCCGGTCGGTCATCGCGGACTTCCACTTTTTCCGGCATGGCTTTATGCTCATTGAATCGGCCTTGTCATAACGTTCTTAGTCAAGTGAATTTCACGAAAGGTAGACGTTGTCTTTCGGTTTGATGTCAGGGAGCCTGTCTAATTTTGCCTTGACATCGTCTTTTTCCAGCGCAAAGCTCGGTGCAATCTCGATAGTACAGTCGGCCGAGCCATCTGGTTTTCGCGGGAGAGGCACGCCCGCGGTTTCAAGCCAGGCCGCGGCACGCGCGGCTATCATCTTCCGTGCGGTCTCGGCGTTGTCGACACCGGTGGCATTCTTGACCGGTGCAAATTCCTCGCTCCGCAGCGTTTGAAGAATGAGCGAATTCGACGCCAGTGGCAGGGCATCAAAAACAAAACTTTCGAGCTTTATTCCGTTTGGCTCAGCGGGGGCCACCAACTCGCCCCGGTCGTTGATGTGTGGGATTTTCTTGACGGCCCTGTGCAGGGGCAGAGAAAGACCCGCCTCGCTGTTTAGTTTCTCGATAAAGCTTGTATTGATGATGTGGAGCGCGATGCTTCCGAGTTCAAAAACGAGCGAACCGTCGGCGTTGCGCTTTTGTGCCAACTCATCGGGCAGGTCGCTGTATTCGATAACCGTCACCTTGCCGTCGACGAGACAGAAATTGCCGACCCTTTCCTTAGGACCTGTCTTGAGCAGCGCTTTCGACGACATTTCGGCCCCGTCCAGAACGTGCAGACCGACAAAAAGCGGGTCAAAAATATTGAGCAGCGGGTTATCAACCTGGAAATAGCTTACGTATTCTATGCCTCGCTTTTTCATATCTTCGATGGCGCCGCTTCGATAAAGGGCCGTCAGGCTTCCACCGTGGCCGTCAGGCGAACAGGCAATTCTGTCCTTAGTGGCCAGAAGTATTTTTCCCTCGAAATCGAAATTCGGCAGTGTGCCCTGCTGAAACATAAAGACGTTTTTTCCGTCGAGGCCGTAATAATCGTTCGCCTCGAAGATTTCCCTCGTGTCGGTGTGGTTCAAAGGGCTGGTCATAATGTACCACGGGCAGACGGTGTGGTATTTCTCCCCCGTCGCCGCGATGAATTCGGCAAAAATTTGAAAGAGCGTCTTGTTCTTGACGGGACTTATGGGAAAATTTCCCTTCGGCCCATCAAATCCGAGACGGGTCGCCTGACCGCCAGCCACTACAAAGGCGGCCACTTTACCGGCCGATATTAGTTCGGCGCCAACATTTCTTGCCCGGGCATATTTGTCCCGCTGCTCGGCGTCAGCAGGAACCGGCCCGTATGACGGGGCAGCGGTAAAATCACCTCCGACAGTGGCGGAAACGCCATTTCTCGCCAAATTAGGCCAATAATCTTCGAGCCTGGCAAAATCCAGCGCCACGACCTGGCCTAAGAAAGCCTCCTTTTGCTGGTCGCTCAATTGTTCCCAGAATGCCAAAAGGTGGCCCTGATTGTGCTTTTCCAGCAATTTTCTCGTATTTTCGAAAATTTCCTGGGTGCCCATATCTATCATTTCCAGCTTATCAGGCGGTGAAAAACAAAAATACTAAACAAATAATAAAAAATTTCAAGAAAGTTAATGAATCTGACGAAATTTGTTTGACAGCAGGGACGTTTTGTGTTATTATTGGACACAGTGGCAGGTTGGTTTATTTTTGAAGAGTGTTTTATAATTCGAACCGTCATTATATCATAATCGGCTTTTCTATCATACCTTGCGCCGGCCCGCCAAAAAAGATGGTTCTGAGTGTTTTGATGTGTTTGTGCCATTGCGCCAAGTGCAGGGCTGAACGGGTGGGGGACAGCAGGGCGAAACACATTGGCGAGATTTTGCTTACGAACCGACCGTTTTCGGGCGGAAACTAAAAAGTTAATAGAGATTTGTAAAAAGGCGGTACCTCAGGCCCTTGTGGTCTGGCAGATAACAGGTTGCAGTTATTTGTAAAACATAATTAAAGCACGTTTGAAAACGGTTTGATTTACGAATCTCGACAATTGCACGAAAGGAGAAACAAATGAAAAGAAAAGGTTTTACACTAATTGAGCTGCTGGTCGTAATCGCGATCATAGCTCTGCTGATGGGCATCCTGATGCCCGCTCTGGCCAGGGTCAGGGCGCTTGCCAATCGGGTTGTCTGCGGGACCAACCTGAAGGGAATCGGCACCTCAATAGCCGTCTATTCCAACGATGATTTTAACAGCCGTTATCCCAGGGCCGGAATAGAGAACTCTCGCTGGGGCGAGGCTAACACGGTGTTGGATCCTCTTACAGGCACGCTGACTTTGTCCTCCGGTATAAGTACCACTTTTTATCTCTTGGTAAGGGAAGGCTACGCCCAGCCCGACCAGTTCGCCTGCAAGGGCGATTCGGAGGCCGTGAAATTCGAAACACAGGGACGCCCATACACTGACTCCGCGGACTTCTATACGATCAAGCCCGATGGCAGCTATGAGTGGGTGCATGCCTGCAGCTATTCGTATCATCAGCCCTACTACAACAGAGGAGAGCCGGACTACATGACGGATTATTCGGTTGGCCCGGGGTCGGACCCCGGTCTGGCGCTGGCCGGTGACCCAAATCCGTTCCAGGCCGGTGCTGCGGAGATATGGACGACCCTCCCTAGCCCCCAAGAGCTCAAGAAGGACCCGGCTCCATTTTACGTGGACCCGCTTGCTGATGTGCGGAACAAACAAGCGGAGCAAAACGGAAACACGATTACTCATCAAAAAGAAGGGCAAAACATCCTGTTTAATGACAACCACCTGAAGTTTGAGAAGTATTCTTTCTGCGGCATCGACGAGGACAACGTCTATGCATTTTGGGATGCATCGCTCACAGGGGTACAACCCGAGAGGCTCGGTCTCACTGATGACGAGATGGTCCCCCGGGGCAGAGAAGATTCGGTGTTGATACAATGAGTAATAAGCTTGGGCCCACAGCAGGGGTCGCGTTTTGAGCAGTGTGTTATTTAGCGGTCTTGTGCTTAACCGCACAAGACCGCTTTTTGTAACAGGGCCAGTTTTCACCGAAGGTCTGCTCATGCCAGCGCTGTTTCAGTTTTCTTTGCATTCTGAGCCGATATATCGGTAGAATTGGAAAATAAGTGGAATTAGGCGGTTTTTTTGCACGCTTGCGGTCTCTTGTTCGTCATATATAGTGACAACGGGTTAAGGAGTTTTCGTTGAACAATCGCTCAGACGACATCCTGGTAGAGGCCAGCAGAACGGGAGACAAGGCTGCCTACGCCGGCCTTATAAAAAGATACTACAATGACGTCTTCGCACTTTGCCTGGGTATGGTCGGAAACGTTGAGGATGCGGAAGATATTGCCCAGAACGCAATGCTCAAGGGTTTTGTAAAGATAAAAAAGCTGCGCAGGAAAGGGCAGTTCGGCGGATGGATTTTACGAATCGCGAGCAATCTGTGCATAGACCTGCTGCGCAGGAAAAAATACATAAGGACTTTCCTGTCCGAGCAGTTGATTCGTCCGCGACGAACGACCAGTGAGAACCACGATTTGCAGCGTGCTATCAGGCGTCTGCCTCAGGAGTTCCGTCTGCCTTTGGTGATGTATTACTTCGACGGGAAAAGCGCAAAGAATATCGCGGAAAAATTGAATATTTCCCATTCGGGAGTTTGTCAAAGGCTCAGGATTGCAAGAAACCAATTGCACAGGCTGTTAACACGAGAGGTGCATGATGAACGATAATTGCGATAAAATCAAAGACCAGGTTACAGATATGCTCGATGGGCTTCTGTCGGAAGCTGAAGTCGAGGTCGTCCAACAGCACCTCGACCGCTGCTCTGACTGCAGAGAGTATGCCCAGGCCCTGGAGAAAGAAGACCATCTGCTGACTGAACTATTCGGCAAATTTCGTGCAAATGCGACGAGTTATCAGGATGAAGTCATAGAGGCGATGGACTATCTGGGCGAGTCCGGCCAGAGCAACATTATTTCCATCTGCCGAAGGGCCGTAGAAAGCTCAGTTACCGGGTTGGCCGCGGCAGTAGCCGTTATTGTGTTCATGGCAGTGTATCTGATAGTTACTTTGACGTGGATTTCGGAAATAAACGAGTGTATTCGGTACTGCTCATAATCAGTTTATCCGGATTTCTGAGGATTATGACTGTTTCGACTTAGTTTTTTAATATTGCTGCTTGCATTGGGTTCGATTATCGGATATAATGAGGTTTTAGGCTTTAGCTAATACAGAGTTGTGTGCAACATCGCGGGACAGTAAGTCCCTGAGGAAACTGGTTTAAGTCCATAACTAAAAGGAAATTAAGAACGGTTGAGATTTCGAATCTCAGGAAACACTCAGTAAAGGAGACAATTATGAAAAGAAAAGGTTTTACACTCATTGAGCTATTGGTCGTCATTTCGATAATAGCCCTGCTGATGGGCATCCTCATGCCCGCACTGGCAAAGGTAAGAGAACTGGCACGCCGACTGGTCTGCGGTACCAATCTTTCAGGAATAGGCAAGTCAATGTTCCTCGTCTACTCCGCGGACAACGATGAGCAGTACCCCGTCGCAGGAGACATCGGCGTCGGCTGGTCCGGCACCGGTTCCATTCTCAACTGGATGGCTCAGACCAGATACGACGCCTACGGCATAGACCCTGTAACCATCTCCTCCAGCCTATTTCTGTTGATAAAATATTCCGACGTCACAACAAAGCAGTTCATCTGCAAAGGCGACAAAGGGGCCACGGACTTTCAGTATTCCAAGGAATATATGCAGTCAGGCATACTCGACATCTTTGACGCCTGGGATTTCGGCACCGAGCCGGGACGGCACTGCAGCTACGCCTATCATATGCCCTACATGGGTCGACAGACAGGCCCGATGTTTGCGCTTAAATCCGAAAGCCCACCCGAAAGCCCCGTTTGTTCCGACAGAAATCCCTACCTCGATGAAAACGCCAATGGTAACCCCTTAGGTACAGGGTATCTCGACGGCAAAGACGGCAAAGGGCGCGCACCAGATATAATCAACGGCAGGTATGTCGACCCGGATAACACCGGCAATGCCGCCTGCCATCAGCGAAAGGGTCAGAACGTTCTGTTCAACGACTCGCACGTTAACTTCGAGCAGTTCCCTGTTGTCGGTATCGCAAACGACCACATCTGGAAATACTGGCGTCAAACTCGCGAGCAAATGGCTGCACTGCCGCCTCCAGGCGCTGCCGAGCAAAGGCAGGGCGGGTTGCCGGCTTTTCCGGGCCGGGGAGCACCACAGTCCGAGGAAGACGCCTACCTCATCAACGAGTACCAGGGAATATAGGAATTATGGTGAAAATCAAGAATTACGGGGTCTGAGTCTGCTTTGGTTTTTATTTCTGGTGTCAATCGGCGGCCTTGTGCGATTATGCACAAGGCCGCTTCATTGCGAGATTGCGACGATTCCAAAAATCATCGAAGACAATCAGCTCTCAGGCTTTGCCTTCACCCGGCTTTTATGTTAGAGTAAGAGCAACTGTTTGGGTTGTGACGGAGTGCGGAATTGGGCCAAACGCTCACGTACAAAATACTTAACAGGCATCTGGTTGACGGCAAAATCGCCGCAGGCAAGGATATTGCCATTCGCATCGACCAAACGCTTACCCAGGACGCTACGGGCACGACTGCTTTGCTGCTGTTCGAGTCAATGGGAGTGGCCCGAGTAAAGACGCAACTATCGGTCAGCTACGTCGACCATAATATGAGTCAGTTCGGCCCGGAGAATCATAACGACCATTTATACCTGCAGACGATAGCCGCCAAATCGGGCGTGTACCATTCGCGTCCTGGCAATGGCATCTGCCACCAGATTCATCTTGAGCGTTTCGGCAGGCCTGGTGTGACACTTTTGGGCAGCGATTCGCATACGCCAACCGCCGGGGCGCTCGCTGCTGTTGCAATCGGAGCAGGCGGACTGGATGTGGCAGCGGCAATGGCGGGCGAAGCCTTCTACCTGAGATGTCCGAAGGTCCTCGGCGTCAGAGTTACCGGCAGATTAAGCGAGTGGGTCGGCGCAAAGGACGTTATCTTGAAGCTCCTCAGCATACTCACGACAAAGGGAAATGTCGGCTGGGTGGTCGAATACTTCGGCCGCGGCGTCTTAACGCTTTCTGTGCCGCAGCGGGCAACCATAACAAATATGGGTGCGGAGTTAGGCGTTACAACGAGTATCTTTCCCAGCGATGAGGAGACCCGAGAATTCCTCGCGGCCCAAAAACGACAAAACCACTATCTCCCGCTGGCAGCAGATTCCGATGCCCAATACGACCGCACCATCGAAATAAAGCTTTCCGAAGTCGTGCCGATGGCGGCCTGTCCGTCCTCGCCGGATAACGTCAAGCCCGTAGCCGAAATTGCGGGCATCTTGACAAGACAGGTCATCGTAGGCAGTTGCACAAACTCCAGCTTTTCCGACCTGATGATGGCAGCAAGGCTGCTGAAAGGTCGACACATAAACAGTATGGTGGAGTTTGCCGTCGCTCCCGGCAGCAGAAATGTCCTGAATATGCTGGCGAGGAACGGCGCCCTGGCGGACTTGATTTCAGCCGGCGCAAGGATTCTGGAATCGTGCTGCGGCCCGTGCATCGGTCAGGGCTTTTCGCCGGCCGATGGCGTCGTCAGTCTCAGAACCTTCAACAGAAACTTCTCGGGGCGAAGTGGAACAAAGAATGATAAGGTCTATCTAGTCAGCCCCGAAACGGCTGTGGCCTCTGCGCTGACCGGCCGCATCACCAACCCATGCCAACTGCCGAATTTGCTTGGAATTGAATATCCAGAGATAAAACTGCCGGCGCAATTCATTGCGGATGACAGTATGATAGCGGCGCCGCTCAGCGAAGCCGAGGCCGCAGAAGCCGAGGTTGTTCGCGGGGCCACAATTGTTGTACCGAAGGCGCCGACTCCTCTGCCGGAGCAACTGTCGGGCCGGGTCCTCATCAAGTGCGGCGACAAGGTAACCACCGACCACATCATCCCTGCCGGCCGATATCTTAAACTGCGCTCTAATGTGCCCGAATATGCAAAGGTCGTTTTTGATTGCTTCAACCAGAAAGACAAGCCCACATTTGCCCAGCGTGCCCTCAAGTTAAAGCAGAAAGGTATTGCCGGCGTCATTATCGCGGGGCAAAGCTACGGCCAAGGCTCCTCAAGGGAACACGCAGCCCTTTGCCCGATGCATCTTGGGGTCCGCGTTGTCATCGCAAAAAGCATTGAACGAATCCATAAGGCAAATTTGATAAACTTCTGCATAGTGCCGATTGAATTCGTCGAGCCGACCGATTACGACAAAATCAAACCCGACGACGTACTGCAAATCGACAATCTCTTTCAGGCTGTCGAAAGCGCAGACCAAATCAGGATAATTGATAAGACCGGCTCGTTTGAAATTCTGGGCAGCCTGGTTCTTTCAAACAGGGACAGAGATATCCTGCTCTCAGCCGGGCTGTTAAATTACACACGCAACAAAGCTAATGAACGGGAAAACGATTAGTATTTTCGGCACAGCAAAAGCAAAACCCGGCGACAGAGCTTTTGTGATGGCTGAAGAGACCGGCAGGCTGCTCGCCCAGGCAGGCTTCACCATTGCCAACGGGGGATACGGCGGAACAATGCTGGCAGCGGCCAAGGGAGCTGCTGAAGCCGGAGGCAAAACTATCGGCGTTACCTGCTCAGCCTTCAAAGGCGGTAAAGCCAACGAATATATTACGCGTGAAATTATTACAGCTTCGCTCGACGAACGTCTCGATAGCTTGATAAAGATAGGCTGCGGCTATGTTGTTCTGGCCGGCTCCACGGGAACACTGCTCGAATTAGCCAAAGTCTGGGAATTAGAAAATAAGGGCTTTCTAAAACCGGACAAACCCATTATACTTGTGGGCGGATTCTGGAAGCCTCTGGTTGATTTGATTACAGCCGAAGACCCCGACAGCGGCCGGTTTATCTATGCCGTTGCCGGGCCGACTGAGGCCAAAGACTGCCTGGTCAATTGCGTTTGACTCATCGATTGAAAGTTTCGTCCGTGGCAAACCGTGAAAATGGCTAAAAACCTGATAGTATCGACTTTAGCGTTGCTGGCTCTCACGGCGAGTGCGACCGCAACAGCGGCACCGGTGAAAAAGCCCAAAGCGTTAAGAGACGGCTTCGCCCTGGCCGGCGCCTACGGCGAATTGACTCGGCCAGACCATAATGCCGGTGACGCCAGCCAATACATTAGCTTCGGGGAGGCTGATGATATATGGCTTTTCAAATTTGACGCAGATGTAAGTGACGACCAGGGCCGAATCAAAGCCGGCTGGGCTGTGCAGGTTCTGCCATCGGCAGCGCTGGAAAAAATGATAGCCGACGCCAATGATTCCGCCTTTGGCGCCAAGCCCATCGCGGCAGAGGAACTTTCGGCCCCAAAATACAGACTCTGGGGAAAAATTACAAAATACAGGGGCAGAAACTTCATATTCCCGACTTATTTCTTGTCTGCCGAAACCGTCAAACGCACCGAACCTGCAACACAGGAGGCGGAAACCAAAATCCAAACCAGGGACCCAAACGACCCGCTGTCACTGCCGCCGGAGATAATAAAAAAGCTGCAGGCCAGGAAAGTCATCCGCACCGAACAGTTGAGAAAAGGCTCGGAACTAAAGCAGGATTCTATTCTTGCTGACAGAACCGGCTTCATAGTTCCCCTTTCCCGCGCGCCCGACAGGTCCGAGTTCGTTCTTGATGCGCTCGGACGTAACGTTCAGAGACTCTCGATTGCCTTGTTGCCGTGTCAGGCTCTGGAACTGGCCCAGCGTGCAGAGTCAGGACAACTCGAGCAGTTACGATTCAAAGCAGCGGGTATCGTAACGAGATATAAAGGCCGCCATTTTCTGCTCCTCGAGCGTGCGGCACGCGTCTACAGCCATGGAAACTTCCCAGGATAAAGGATAAAACCGTGCCCGAAGAGCTCGACAAAATCCTCATCTCGCCGTTACAAGCGGATTATGATAAAAGGTTAGAAAGATTCCGCCGGGAAAAATCATCGTCCGGAAGGTTTGCCGGGTATGACAGCCAGTGCGCCCGTGACGTATTGAAGATTGTTCGCGATGTTGCCGAGAATGGTGATGAGGCAGTAAGCAGATATACGAAGAAGTTTGACCACGTTGACTTGAGACCTGACGAATTCAAAGTTCCAAAACACAATCTGCAAACGGCCCACGCCGAAATTCAGGATAACAACAGCGAACTGCTGAACTCGATTCGGCGGGCAATTGAAAATGTAAGAAAATATCAACAAGAAATCTTTATCGGAAATCGCAGGCATCCCGGAATCAGGTACACGCCGATTAAGAAGGTGGGAATCTGCGTGCCGGGCGCCTCAGCTCCACTGCCCTCGACGGTCATAATGACAGCAGTGCCAGCATTAGTTGCAGGCGTCAAAGCCCACGACATTATCGTGGTATCGCCGCCAAGATACAATGGAACTATTCATCCGGTGACCTTGGCCGTCTGCTGTGAACTACAAACTTACGAGGTTTACCGCGTTGGGGGCGCACAGGTAGTCGCGGCCCTGGCCTACGAAGAAGGTACCATCCCAAAGGTTGACAAGATTGTGGGACCCGGCAATCAGTGGGTTCAGACCGCCAAAAAGATTGTATCCGGTGACTATGTCGGCATCGATTCCATGGCCGGGCCGAGCGAGGTGTTGATAATCGCCAATGACAAGGCCAGGCCGGGCTGGGTTGCCGCAGATGTGCTCAGCCAGGCCGAGCATGGCTCAGATAGTACCGCCATAGTCATAACCGACTCGGAATTAATCGCCGTATGTGTTCTCCAGGAATTGAAGAAGCAAATCCGGCAATTGCCAAGGGCCTCAGATGCTGCCACGTCCCTGCAGGAGTTCGGAGCAATCATTGTTGTCAAAGACATGGCTCAGGCGGTCGACCTTGCTAACGATTTGGCGGCGGAGCATTTGGAAATTCAGTGCGGCGACAAAAGCAGACAGATTGCCGAGCGGATTGAAAATGCCGGTGCGATATTCATCGGTGATTACAGCCCCGTCGCCGTAGGTGATTACTGGGCCGGGCCAAGCCATACTCTGCCCACCGGAATGAGGGCAAAATTCTCCAGCGCACTGACCAGCAATGACTTCGTAAAATCGACAAGCATTATCGAATACGATAAAAAGAAACTACAGGAAAGCGCCGAGCACATCATCCGGCTGGCCGAGAGCGAAAGTCTCGATGCCCACGCAAAAAGTGTTAAAATCCGGCGAGGATTTTAATCTGAAGCGCTGTTTAGCTTTTGCCTGATTATCTGCCTGGCCTTATCAAGCGCTTCATCGATTTTCTTGGGGGTTTTCCCGCCTGCCTGTGCCATTTGCGGCCGCCCGCCGCCGCCGCCGTCGACTATCGGGGCTATCTGCTTGACAATGTCGTCGGCCCTTAAGCCCTTCTTTACCAAATCATCGGTAACTCCCGTTAGCAAAGCTGCCCTGCCCTGGTCGGCAAATCCAAAAACCACAACAGCCGACTTCGCTTTCTTTTTGACCATATCAATTGCCTGCCGCGCCTGCTCAGCCGAAGTAGCTGGCAGCCGGGCGACAACCACGGATGTTTCCCCGATTCTTTCGCATCGCTCAAAAAGCTTCCTTGCCTGGCCAATGATGTCACTACCCGCCTGGCGAGCCGCAGTCTTTAGTTGCTTCGAAAGTTTCTTGTTCTCATCGATTAACCGATTGACGCGGCCCGCAACTTTTTCGGCAGGGACCTTCAGCGTTGCCGACAGCTCATCGACAATCTCGCTTCGCTGTTCAAAGTATGCGGCCAATCCCCGCCCGGTAAGTGCCGTAATCCTGCGAACGCCGGCCGAAATGCTCTCCTCCTTGATTATCTTAAAGCCGCCGATAGAGCCGATGCTTTCAACGTGCGTGCCGCCGCAAAACTCCTTGCTCAAAGCTTCGCTCACCTGCTTATCATCCTCAGCACCGATGGCAACCACCCGAACCTCACTGCCATACTTCTCACCGAATAGTGCCATCGCACCAAGCGTCTCTGCCTTTTCTCTCGGCATCACCACACAGGTTACATGCAAATCTTCGGCAATCTTTTCCCTGACCAGATTCTCAACCTTCTTTATCTGTTTGCTCGTTAGAGCCTTGGGGCAGGTAAAGTCGAATCTAAGATACTCCGGGCAAACAAGACTTCCCTGCTGTGCCACCGACCTGCCGCAAACTTGCTGCAGTGCCCACTGGAGCAGGTGGGTGGCGGTGTGGTTCTTCTTGATGGAGTTTCTATCTTTGCTGACTATCGCACGTACCTTTTCACCGACGCCTAATCGCCCCTCAGCCATTCGCCCCTGATGAATAACGCAGTTGGCTATCTTCGTGGTATCCTCAACGACAAATCGGGCGTGCTGCGACTCGATAATGCCGCACTCGCCGACCTGCCCGCCTGCCTCGGCATAAAAGCAACTCTTATCAGTGACAATGCCCACCTCGGCGCCGGCTTCAATCGTGCCCTCGGTCTTGAAACCATCCGTCCCCACAAAGCCGACTATCGTGCCGTCACAGTGCTCAGCATAGTACTTATGAACGTCATCAGTCGCCGGCAGTTCAGCATCAGCCAACGCTACCATTAAAGAAGATGACTTCTGCGCCGCCCTTGCGCGTGTTCTCTGCTGGTCCATCAATTCATCAAATTTGCCTGTGTCAACTTTGAAGCCTCGCTCCGCTGCCATAAGCTGTGTCAGGTCGAGGGGGAACCCGTAAGTATCGTAAAGTTGGAAGGCATCTTGGCCACTAATGATTCTGTTTTTGGCTTTTTGGGCACGGGCCGCGGCCTCACTGAAAATGAGTATACCCCTGTCCAGAGTCACGTGGAAACTGGTTTCTTCAGCCTCGATTACGGTCGAGACGTGTTCGGCCCTTTCTTTTATTTCACCAAATGCATCACCCAGACATTCGGCTACCACCGGCACTAACCTGTAGATAAAGGGCCCGTGCATACCAAGAACTTTGCCGAACCTGGCAGCACGGCGAAGTATACGCCGGATAACATAACCCCTTCCGTCATTCGAGGGCGTCGCGCCATCGGTTATCGCAAACGTTAACGAGCGAATATGGTCTGCTATAACCCTGAAAGCAATATCGATTGGATTATCTAATTGGTTACTATATGTGAAGCCCGTGACTTCACGAATAGCGTTCATTATCGGTATGAATAAATCGGTGTCATAGTTGCTGCTTTTGTTCTGCAGTACCGCCGCTATTCTTTCCAGGCCTGCACCGGTATCGACATATCTGGCGCCCAAGGCAACGAGTTTTCCGTCCTCGGTGCGATTATACTCAATAAAGACGAGGTTCCACAATTCGATGAACCTTGCGCAGCCGCCGTTGACAGCACATTTATGCCCTGCCACATCCTTTTTATCACACATATCGGCCCCAAGGTCGATATGTATTTCACTGCACGGCCCGCACGGACCCGTCTCGCCCATTTCCCAGAAATTATCTTTTTTCCCGCCAAGAAGAACCCGCTCCTCGGCAATGCCTGTTACTTTCGACCAAAGTTGCCTAGCTTGTGCATCGTCCGGCAGATTGTCTTGTGCATCTCCCTGAAAAACCGTTGCCCAGAGTCTCTGCGGGTCGATGCCCCATACTTTCGTAAGAAGCTCCCACGCCCATTCTATCGCTTCTGCCTTGAAATAGTCATCGAACGACCAATTTCCTAACATCTCGAAAAAGGTATGGTGATAGGTATCTTTGCCGACTTCTTCCAGGTCGTTGTGCTTTCCGCTTACCCGCAGGCATTTTTGGCTGTTTACCGCCCGCCGGCACTGCGCCCTTGATAGTCCGAGGAAAATGTCCTTAAATTGGTTCATCCCGGCGTTGGCAAAAAGCAGGGTTTCATCGTCACTCGGAACTATAGGCGAACTGGGAATGAACTCGTGGTGTTTACTCTTAAAAAAATCTATAAAAGTGCTTCTTATCTGCCCGGCACCTGGCACTTTATATTTCCTTTCCCTGCTCTTGTTTGACGAGATATGCTTCACGCCTCACACCAGCCCTTTGGCGGCGAGTATTTTATTCTTCAACTCTTCGCACAAATCGGCATTTTCAGCCAGGTACTTTTTCGCGTTTTCTCTGCCCTGGCCGAGCCGAATATCGCCGTAATTCAGCCAGGCGCCGCTTTTTTGCACGAGGTCGCAGCCAATGCCCAGGTCAAGCAGGTCACCTTCGTAGCTGATTCCGCTGTCGAACATAATATCGAACTCGGTGTCACGGAAAGGCGGGGCAATCTTGTTCTTTACCACTCTCGCCCGGATTCTGCTTCCAACAGCTCCGGCACCGTCCTTTATCGTTGCCAGTCGTCTTACATCCAGTCGCACAGAGGTGTAAAATTTCAGCGCCCTCCCGCCGGTCGTTGTCTCCGGATTGCCGAACATCACACCGATTTTCATCCGAATCTGATTTATGAAAATAAGGGCCGTTTTACTCTTGCCGATGACCGCGGTCAGCTTTCGCAGCGCCTGGCTCATCAATCTTGCCTGTAGTCCCATGTGGTGGGCTCCCATCTCGCCTTCAATTTCGGCTGCAGGTGTCAATGCCGCGACAGAATCAATGACTATGACATCTACCGAATTTGACCTGATTAGCATCTCGGTGATTTCGAGTGCCTGCTCACCCGTGTCGGGCTGGCTGACCAGCAAACCGCCAACATTAACGCCCAGTCTCTTGGCCCAGGTCGTATCCAGGGCATGTTCGGCATCGATAAATGCCGCGATGCCGCCCGTGCGCTGGGCGTTCGCAATCACGTGAAGCGCCAGAGTCGTCTTCCCGGATGACTCCGGGCCGAACAATTCCGTAACCCGCCCGCATGGAATGCCCACCCCGCCAAGCGCGAGGTCGAGGGACAAACAACCTGTGCTGATACCCTCAATCCGGGCATACCTATGTTCGTCCATCTGCATTATAGCTCCCTGACCGTATTGCTTTTCGATCTGCGCTATAACACGCTGTAAAGCAGCCTCTTTGCTCGCTGCCTTCGGAGCTGTCTCGGTCTTCTTTGTCTTCGTCATTTCTGTTCCTCTCCGATTTCCCTTGTTCTCTTTATTGTAATTTGAATTTGCCCAACACAGTATAAATGGGGCCGCTCGGCCTCAACTGGCTCTCGTAAACACAAACCGAATCAACTCCTATCCTACCGACCTTAAAATCCTTGTAGGCCTCGCTCATTTCTGCCAACTTAACAGCCGCTGTCGGCTTTCTTATCCTGCACAGCGTCAGATGGCCCGAGAACTCCCTTGTTTCCTTCGACCAGCCGGCCAAAGCCAGCTTTCCCTCAATATCTTTTTGCAGCCGATGCAGATTGTCACTTCCCCGGCCTGTGCCGACCCACAAGACCCGCGCACTTTTGCCGCCAAAGTAACCGACCGATTCCACATCAAGCTCGAAGCTTTCATGCCGGCTAACGGCGTCTCTGACCGCATCACAGACCGAGACAATTCTCTTGTCTTCCACCTCGCCGAGAAATCTCAACGTCAGATGTATCCGCTCGGGCCTTACCCACTTAACATCGCTTTTGTTAATATCAGCTTTGCTGCGCAACTGCTGTTGCAGGTCGCTTATCGCTCTTCTGACGTTCTCACCGATATCTGTCGCTATGAACACCCGCATCACATCCACCGACTAAAACTGCGTTAGCTTCCGCAGCATCTCGAATCTGTTGTCGATGTTGGCTCTGTCTATTGAGGTTAACCCTTCTAACGAAAATTCTGAAATCGTGAAGGAGGCCGCGACAGTGCCGTAGGCAACAGCGGTCTTCAACGCCCCAAAATCCGTTCGCCCCGCCTGTGCCAGATACCCCATTAAGGCACCTGCGAAGCTGTCGCCGGCGCCGGTGGGGTCTTTCACCTCGAGAGTCGGAAAAGCCGGCAGAATGAATCTTTCACCGCCGGAGTCGACCGTTATCGAGCCCGACTGACCTTTCTTGATAATGACCGTACCGGGCCCCATCGTCAGAACCTTCTCGGCCGCACTTATCAGATTCCTATCCGCAGCCAGCTCCCTGGCCTCATCCTTATTGATTATCAGGCAGTCAATCCTCTTGAGCAGCGATTTCAACTCATCAAGATGCCCGTGAATCCAGCAGTTCATCGTATCAGCCGCAACAAAAGCGCCCGGCTCAATCTGGTCCAGCAATTTATGCTGAAGGTCCGGAGCAGTGTTCGCAAGGAAAACAAACCTGCTGTTCCTGAAGGACTCCGGAACCGTTGGAGGGGCCTCGCTAAGAACGTTCAGCTCAACCTTGTCCGTAATAGCTTCGTTCATCGTTCCATGATATAAGCCTTTCCACCGAAACGTCTTGCTTAGCGCTCTGGTCTCGAGGCCCGTTAGGTCAATGTCCCTGCCGGCAAAAACCTCAGTCAGATTAAACGGACAGTCCGAGCCGATAACCCCGACAAGTCTGACCGGCGAAAAAAAACTCGCCGCCATACTGAAATATACCGCCGAACCACCAAGGCAGTTCTCACTGACGCCGTAAGGCGTCTCAACCGTATCAATACCAATCGAACCGGTTACTAACAATGACATTGCTTTACTCTCCGATTAACAACACTTCTTCTGAGTGATTAGTATTCGGCGCTTGGTTGTATCCATTTACGCTTATTCGGCCACTGCTGCCTTGTCCTTTTCTCAAATGGATTCAATTTCCAAAGCCCAATTGCATCCATAACAATTTCCCTGACTATCCTTAATTGCTCGACAGTCATAAGTTCTCGCTGCCTTATTGTGGGCTAAAGGCAGGCGTTTTCCTTTAACAATGTCATGTTAATCATAGCCATTTGCTCAACGATAGCACGAAGTTTTTTGTAGTTTTCTGAGTATTCCTTTGCCCTTGCCTGTCTGTTTTTCCCGAGGTAAATCAACTGGGTCTTTTTGTTCTTATTGAGCGAGAAACAGCTTTGTTTGTTTCTCATTCCTATGAGGACAACACTGCCTCGCATAACGCAGTTAATTCGGGAAAAGCAAAAACAACATGAAAATGAGAGGCCTTCACAAAAAAATGGGCTAAGGTAGAATTTATGGCTGTCGAGATTATTATCATTATTGTCTTTCGGTGCCTCTGCGATGGGCGTGCTTTGGTGCTTCGATGTCTCGGTGTTGATTGAGCGGCGTCCGGGGTCATATCTGCCATAATTACAGATAGGCAGCGGCGTTGTTACCCTTTCGTTTTCGGCTTCAACCATATTTCATCCTGTTTGACTGCTGTTATTGCTTGTATGGTAGTCGGACGTTGAGCTATTCCATAATTAGGGCGGGCTGTTTCTTTGGTGCCAAAAAAGTGTTTTTTACCAGTGGTATTTTTGAGATAAGCTGTTAGAATTAAACGTATTGGAATTTCTTGAAGAATTTTACTTTTGGTGCTGCGGATAGCTACAGGAATGAGCGAACTTTTGGCACAAATAACCAGCCCTGATGGTTTGAAGAAACTGTCGGTGAGTGAACTGGAGGCTTTGGCTAAGGAGATACGGGAATTTATGCTCGCGACAGTGAGCAGAACAGGCGGTCATCTGGCCAGCAGTCTGGGCGTTGTGGAAGTTACGCTTGCGCTGCACTACGTCTTCGACTTCAGCAAGGATAAACTTCTGTGGGATGTCGGGCATCAGTGCTATGCCCACAAAATCATCACGGGCAGGAAGGATGATTTCTCGCGGCTGCGTCAGGTTGATGGAATAAGCGGCTTTCCCAATCCGGATGAGAGCGTATACGACCAATTTGCCGTCGGTCACGCAGGGACGGCGGTGCCGACGGCCATCGGGCTGGCGTTAGGACAGATGCACCAGAAGAAAAACGATAAGATTGTAGCGCTGGTGGGCGATGCGAGTATCGTTAACGGTGTTTGCTTCGAGGGACTGAACAATCTCGGGCTGGTCAGGAGGCAGTTGCTTATCGTGCTGAACGACAACTCGATGGCAATCGACTCAACCCAGGGGGCATTAGCAAAATACTTTTCAAAGGTTCGGCTGAGCCAGACCTACGAGGATTTGCGAAAGACCACGAGCAATATTCTCGAACATATGCCGGTCATAGGCAAAAGTGTTGAAGAAGCGATAGAGCGGATTAAGAAGAGCATTCGTATGGTTCTGCCGGCCAGCCAGATGTTCGAGAGCCTTGATGTTCCGTACTTCGGCCCGGTAGACGGGCACGATATTGACTCTCTGATTCGACTGTTTGCGGCGCTGGGGGACCTTGAGCATCCGGCGATTCTGCATATTTATACGCAGAAAGGCAAAGGTTTTATTCCTGCTGAAAAGGACGTGCCGAAATTTCACTCGACAGGCCCATTTAAGATTAACGGCAACGGCGACAGCGTGGAACCGGCTCAGTCGAGCCCCGGACGGAGTTTCACGATGGTGCTCGGCGAACATTTGGCGGAACTGGCAGAGAGAGATGACCGCATAATCGCTATACCCTCCCCGAGGGGGGACGGGACGGGGCGGGGGCTGGTTCGCAAGAGGTTCAAAGACAGATTCTACGATGTGGGTATTGCCGAGAGCGCGGCGGT
>JAUWIU010000016.1 GCA_030608075.1 Phycisphaerae bacterium | reverse complement strand
TACCCGTATGTTTGACGCTAAGCAAACATAACCCGCCCGTAGGCGAGAGTTTTAGCGGAGAACCACACGTTTTCGTATAATGCAGATACACGCAAAATTTATTCTTTCATGAAAGGTGGTTCTTGTATGTTCTTGAAACGAAGCCGAAATCTCTTATGGAAATTACCCATTTCCCCATTTACTCATTTACTCATCTACCCATTTACGCATTCACGAAATTGCCCTCTACATCTGTCAAGAACGCTCTACAAATCCAACCTTTTTATGCAAAACAAACCCAATTTACTGAACGCTCAAATGAACCTAAGTTCTGTTAAAACAATGAACTACGAACAAATAACTATGAACAAGGCCAATAAAAACAAACCCAATTCAAACCCAATCAAACCCAATTCAAAGCCAATTCAAACCCAATTCAAACCCAATCAAACCCAATCAAACCCAATTTCAAACCCGATTTTTCACCAAAATCCCCCCTTCATCCCGAGCGGAGTCCGCCACCGGCGGACGAAGCCGAGAGACCTCTTTTTCAGTTTTAATATGTAGTTTTGCACTTTGCACTTTAATTCTTGCTCTTCCTCCCCTATACGCTAATTGAGCATCGAGCATCTCGCACCCCGCATTGTCGCATGCCCATTCACTCAAACACTCGACCGACCTTTACCTACTAAATGGCAGATGCACCCAATCATAAGTAATCGGAAGCGGGCAGGGCAGGAATTTACGACCAACTGGCTTATGCCAATGAGAGTGCTGGGACTCGAACCCAGGACCTACGGCTTAAAAGGCCGTTGCTCTACCGTGCTGAGCTACACTCCCAAATACTGCTGAACAGAAAATCCCGAACAGCCTCCGCAAATTATAACCGGAAACACCGCGAATGTATAAACTAAATTCTCGCAGTAATCTCAAGACTCGCCAAAAACTCAAAAAGCCTACTTGGACGGAAACAATTTTGCAGGAGAAACAAAAGCTCGGTCTACACCTGCGTTGTCTACAAAATTATACGAAAATAGCCGCCGCATTATTGACACCTGCGCCATTGGAAGGTAGTATACTTGCCTTATTAGCTTTAGGAGTTGTGAAAGATGACTGATATAACTTTGATTACTGGTGACGGCATCGGCCCGGAAATTGCCGAAGCCGCACGCAGGTGCATTGATGCCACAGGTGCAGAAATCAACTGGCAGCCTGCTCTGGCAGGTGCTGATGTGATGAAGCAGACGGGAACACCACTGCCCGACGAAACCATCGAATCAGTTAAGAAAAACGCCGTCGCATTAAAAGCGCCTATCACCACGCCGGTCGGAAAAGGCTTCAGGAGTATAAATGTCTATCTTCGTCAGACCCTTAACTTATACGCCTGCCTCAGACCCTGCAAAAGCTACAAAGGAGTGCGGAGCAGGTACTCCAATATCGACCTGGTAATCGTCCGCGAAAACACCGAAGACCTCTACGCCGGCATCGAATTCGAAAAGGGAAAAGACGACACCGCCGAGCTTATCGGCTGGATAAATAGACACTGCGATAGAAAAATAACGCCCGATTCGGGCATAAGCATAAAGCCAATTTCCGTCCGCGCCACGGAACGGATAGTGCGATTTGCGTTTGAGTACGCCCGCAAGATGGGCCGAAGAAAGGTAACTTCCGTCCACAAGGCGAATATTATGAAATTCTCAGACGGCCTGTGGCTTGAGGTGAGCCGAGAGGTCGCAAAAAACTATCCAGATATCGAATTTGAAGACCGAATCGTCGACAATATGTGTATGCAGTTAATTCAAAAGCCTGAACTGTACGACGTCATTGTCCTGCCGAATCTTTACGGCGACATACTAAGCGATTTGTGTGCGGGCCTGGGCGGCGGACTCGGCGTCGCCCCCGGGGCGAATATCGGCGAAAAGTTAGCTATCTTCGAAGCGACGCACGGAAGCGCTCCGAAATACAAAGGGCAAAACAAGGTCAACCCGACAGCCCTGATACTCAGCGGCGTAATGATGCTGAGACACATCGGAAAAACCGCCGAGGCTGATAAACTCGAAAACGCTGTCGCCGCCGTTGTAGCCGAGGGAAAAAACGTAACATACGATATGAAACCCGACCGGAACGACCCTACCGCCGTAGGTACAAGCCAAATGGCCGACGCCATTATTGAAAAAATAAAATGCCAATAGGCTACCCCGGTGGCTTTGTAATGACTAAAAGCCGACAACAAAATCGCAACAATTAAATTGAACCAGCAAAGCTATCACAGGTTGATTTCAGGGCAAAGGCCTGGCCTGCCTCCGGCAGTCCTGCGTCTGCTCTTGACGTTTGCCTCGCAGTTTTACTCGATTGTTATCAGACTGCGAAATCTTCTATATTCCAGACGCTGGCTCAAAACACACCGGTCAGAGGCAGTTGTTATAAGCATAGGAAATATAACCGCAGGCGGAACTGGCAAAACCCCTCTTGCCATTTGGCTGTGCAGGCAGATAATTCAAAATCCGAAGTTCAAAATCCGAAATTCCGAATGTGCTATCCTCACCCGCGGCTACAAGACAACTCAAGACTCAAGACTCAAGACTCAAGACCCAAAAGTCAAAACTCAAAACTATTCGGATGAGCCGGCAATCCTTGTCGAAAGCTGCCCAGGCTGCAAGGTAATCATAAACCCCGACCGCGTTGCCGGCGCTGCCGAAGCCGTGAACCAACTCGGCGCCAAGGTACTGATTATGGATGATGGCTTCCAGCATCGACGCCTGGCAAGGGACCTCGACATTGTCGCTGTCGATGCCACCCGTCCCTTCGGCTACGGCAGGCTGTTGCCAGCCGGGCTGCTGCGCGAGCCTATCGCCGGCCTGAAGCGAGCCGACGCCGCAGTCATCACCCGATGCGACCAGGTGAAAGAAGCAGAACTGGCCTGGCTTGAGCAAAAACTGCATTCGGTCAACCCCCAAATGATAATCGCCAGGTCGATACACGCCCCTGTTTGTGTCAAATCGCAAGGTGATAAGCAAATCGCTCTCGAACAGCTAAAAGACAAGAACATATTTGCCTTTTGCGGCATAGCTAATCCCCAGGCCTTCCTGGCCACCATAACCAAACTCGGCGCCAATCTCGTCGGCTCGAAAATCTATAATGACCACCATCATTACGCAGAAGATGATATAGCGGAAATTTACAGGCAGGCCCGGAAGCTAAACGCCGCTCTCGTACTGACAACCCGGAAGGATTGGACCAAAATCCCCCTTTTCAGCCCACCTGACAAAGCCATACCGCTGGCCTATCTGGAAATTGAGCTGCGATTCACAGCCGGACAGAACAAATTAAACCAGTTGATTGACGATACGTTAGCGGGTAAAATCTCCGGCAGGTAAAAATCGCACTTGCAGAGAAGCTAAGATGCACGACAATCTGCTAAAAACGGTAACGACTCTGGGTTCACCGAAGGTCCTGCTTGTCGGCGACTTTATGCTCGATGTCTACACCTACGGCGACGCATTGAGGATAAGCTCCGAAGCCCCGGTGCCCATACTGAGAGTCACCGGCACCAAGTACAGTTGCGGCGGAGCAGGCTCGGTAGCTACCGACCTCGCCGCTTTGGGCGCGGTGCCCATTTGCCTCGGAATCATCGGAAAAGACCAGAACGGCGAAGTCTTGAAGCAAAAGCTGAAAGACGCCGGAGCCGACGTTACATCTCTGCTCACCGTAAACGACCGCCCGACCATCACCAAGCAAAGGCTGATAGGATTGGCCCAGCACCGCCATCAGCAGCAACTGTTTAGAATGGACCACGAATCGACCGACCCGCTGCCGGATGAGGAATATGAAAAGATTTTAGAGGCCTACAAAGAGAAACTGCCCCAGGCCGACCTCGTCTGCCTGCAGGATTACAATAAAGGCCTGCTCAATTCCTCGCTGTGCAGCCGGGTCATAGAGCTTGCGGCGAAAGCCGGCAAAAAGGTCCTCGTCGACCCCGCTATGACCAGCGATTACTCAAAATACACCGGCGCAACAGTTATTACCCCAAACCGGCAGGAAGCTTCGCAGGCCGTCGGCTTCGAGATAGAAACCACCGACGATGCCGCCGGTGCCGCCGACAAACTTGCCGAAGACCTTAACCTCCAGGCCGTGGTAATAACCCTCGACAGAGAAGGGGCATATCTCAAAACCCGGGACCAAAGCCAAATCGTACCCACCAGCCCTCGCAGCGTTTATGATGTCACAGGAGCAGGGGATATGGTCCTGGCAACACTTGCCGCCACTCTGGCTGCCGGCTGCGATTACAAAACCGCCGTCGTATTGGCCAACATAACAGCCGGCATTGAAGTGGAAAAATTCGGTGCCGCCGCCGTTACTATTGAAGAAATCATCAACGAAATCGTCGGACAAAACCGCGGAAAAAGAGGCAAAATACGCCTGCTCGACTCCCTACTCTACGAACTAAACTGGCACCGCAGGCAAAAGCAGACTATAGTTTTCACAAACGGGTGCTTCGACTTGGTACACAGGGGACACATCGAGTTTTTGAAATTCTGCAAGGCCCAGGGCGAAGTCGTCGTTGTCGGATTAAACAGCGACAACTCGGCAAAGGCCATAAAGGGCCCCGACCGCCCCATTAGCAACCAGTACGACAGGGCCAGCGTCCTGGCCGCATTGGAAACAGTCAGCTACATCACCGTTTTCGATGCGCCTGACCCACTCGACCTAATCAAGAAAGTAAAACCTGACGTATTAGTCAAGGGCGCAGACTGGGCCAACAAAGGCGTTGTCGGCGCCGAATTTGTCGAATCTTACGGCGGCAAGGTCGTCCTCGCACCGCTCGTCGACGGCAAAAGCTCCACCGGAATAATCGAGAAAATAAAATCACTGGCCGCCACTATTAAAATGATAAAACCATTGGACAGGAAACGGTGATGCAAAATCAAAGACACCAAATCACAAAAGCGATAGAGACACACAAAGAGATGCTCGCTCAATTCCAGGCAGCCGGCATCGAGACGGTCTTCGCCGCCGCCGAGGCAATAATAAAAGCACTAAAACAAAACGGCACGGTCTACATCTGCGGCAACGGCGGTTCCGCCGCAGATGCTCAGCACATAGCCGCCGAGCTGGTCGGCAGGTTCGCGCGCACGCGAAATGCAATGCCCGCAATCGCCCTGACAACCGATACTTCCGTGATAACGTCAATCGCCAACGATTTCGGCTATGAAAGCGTATTCGCCCGACAGGTCGAAGCCCTCGTAAGAAAAGCCGATATCCTCTGGGCGATTTCAACCAGCGGCTCTTCACAAAATGTCATCGCCGCTGCCGAGTTGGCAAGGGAAAAAGGCGCTGTCGTATTGGCATTTACCGGAAGAAAAAATTGCAAACTCGAAAAAACAGCCGACATCTGTTTTTGTGCAGAAGATAAATCAACAGCACGCGTTCAGGAAATTCATCAGCTTGCTTATCACATAATCTGCGATATCGTAGAACAAAGCTTTTGTCAAAAGTTGGACACGATACCGATTACGACCGTCCGGACCCGCACAGAGCCAACCCCGTCCACCACGGCTAAAACGGTAAAGGAACAATCGCATGAACCGACGTAATTTCCTAAAGACCGCTGGAATTGGTTTTGCCTCGCTGGTGCTGCCCGTGTTGCCGGGTTGCAGACGGAAATTCCGACGCAAACCCAACATTATCTTCGTCCTCGCCGACGACCTCGGCTGGGCGGAACTGGGCTGTTATGGTAATAAGTTTAACCAGACGCCTAACCTCGATAACCTGGCCGGCCAGGGAATAAGATTTACAAACGCCTACGCTGCCGCCCCGGTTTGCTCACCCTATCGCGCCGCCCTGATGACCGGGCAGTATCCGGCACGAATCGGTATGACCAACTACCTCCAGCCCAACGACCCGGCCTACCTTTCAACGGACTATGTCACCATAGCTGAAATGCTAAAGTCCGCGGGCTATGCAACGGGAATCATTGGCAAGTGGCACCTTACCGGCTACTCCAGCCACGGCGTAACAGAGGTTCCGCCCGCCATGCATGGCTTCGACGAGACTATCGTCTCAGAAAACGACAACATTGCAGGCGGCACTTACTTTTATCCCTACGCCTTCAATACCAGCATCACCAAACGTCTGCCCGGCAAAGAGTATCTCACCGACCGCCAGAACCTCGAGGCCGTTGAGTTCATCGAGCGTCATAAGGCCGGGCCTTTCCTGCTGTACCTAAGTCATTATGCCGTTCATACCAGGCTAAATGGAAAGGGCGAGCTGGTCACTAAGTATGAAAACAAGCCCGGTGCCGGCAAAGGAGCGCGTGCGCCTCGCAACAATCCACACCTGGCAGCCCAGCTCGAAAGCGTCGACCAGGGCGTCGGCATGATTATGAAAAAGCTCGATGAACTGCACCTGGCTGACAACACTATCCTCATTTTCACTTCCGACAACGGCGGTCAATCAGGGTCGAGACGTTCCGTCACTACAAACCACCCGCTCCGCGCAGGAAAGTCGACTCTCTACGAGGGCGGCATCCGCGTGCCGCTGGTCATTCGCTGGCCGGGCGTGGTGAAATCAGCCGGCCTCTGCAATACGCCCACCAGCAACATCGACTTCTACCCGACATTTCTCGATGCTGCCGTCATCGAACCGGACCCACGCCGGCATCTTGACGGCGTTTCCATCCTGCCGCTCTTGAAAAATCCCGGCGCCGCTCTGAAACGTGACACCCTTTATTGGCATTACCCGCTCAAAAAGCTTCATTTCCTCGGCGGCCGTTCAGCCGGCGCTGTCCGGGCAGGCAACTGGAAACTCATTGAGTTCTTTGATACCGGCACAGTCGAACTCTACAATCTTGCCGAGGACGTAGGAGAGAAAGACAATTTGGCAGAAAAAATGCCCGGCAGGGCGGCTAAATTGCAAAAGCTCCTCGCCGCTTGGCGCAACGATGTTGGTGCTGACGTTCCACCACCCGTGAAAACAAGAAAACAGGCGAAAACCGGAACACAGTTACAATAAATTCGGAGAAATATGTCTAATAAAGCAATATTCCTGGACCGTGACGACACCCTGATAGAAGACCCCGGCTACATCAACGACCCCGACCAGGTAGTCCTGCTTGACGGTGCCGCTAAGGCCCTTATCGAACTGAGGAATATGGGATACAAGCTTATTGTTGTCTCCAACCAGGCCGCCGTTGCTCACGGAATCGTAACGGAAAAGCTCCTCGGCCAAATACACGACCGATTGAACCAACTGCTGGCCGAAAAAAATGCCCCCCTCGACCGTATCTATTACTGCCCTTATCATCCCGAAGGCGCCGTCCAGAAATATCGTAAAGAAAGCAATTCCAGAAAGCCGAACCCTGGAATGCTGCTTACCGCCGCCGACGAAATGGACATTGACCTTGCCCGGTCCTGGGTCATCGGCAACAGCGGCAGTGACGTTCAGGCCGGTCAAAGAGCCGGCTGCAAGACCATCCTTATAACACATCCCTCGCATTACAAACATTCCGAATCCGCGCACGCAGAGCCTGACTATAAAGCCATAAACATAACCGAAGCGGTAAATATCGTAAAAAAATATCATCGTTCGCCCCACAATGCCCCGACGACTGTTGACTCAACCCCACAGTCAACCACACAGTCGGAACCGCCGACGCTGCCGCAAAACATCGAACATGCGCCGGCACCCGAGCCGGCCTCAACCGAGCAAATTGCCTCCGACGACCGGGAACACCTGCTAAACAGTATTCTCGAACAGCTCAAAACTATGCAGCGCACCGATATGTTCGATGAATTTTCCGTAATGAGACTAATGGCCGGGGTCGTACAGATTGTCGCACTGTTTTGCCTGGTAGCAACTATTTGGTTTCTGATGAGGCCAAATGCAAACGACAATTCGGTTTTTATCGCGCTTGGATTTGCTGTGGTTCTCCAGGTGATGTCGCTGACCTTCTATATGATGCAGGGACGAAAATAGAAACGCCTCAGACCTCAAGCCCGATGCGCCAGGCAGGATACGCAATACGATATACGAAATGCGAAATACGATATACGAGATGCGAAATACGAAATACGAAATTCTAATCTGGCTGCCCTCTCCTATGGGCGATGCTATTCTCTGCACACCGGCCTTACGAGCTATACGTCAGCGTTTTGAATCCGCTGAAATCTCGTTCCTTGCCAGGCCTGCCGTCCGCGAGGTTTTATCACCCTGCGGCTTTAACGACGTGTGGCTGACCGCACAAGACAGCAGTCCGTTTGCAATCGCAAAGATGCTCAAGGCCCGAAGCTTCACCCACGCGGTCCTTTTGAAAAATTCTTTTGCTTCGGCACTGGCGACCTTCCTGGCGCAAATACCATTCCGAATCGGATATACCCGTGAAGTTCGCGGCCTACTGCTTACGGAAAAACTGCATCCGCCCAAAAAGCCAGACGGCAAACTTAAACCACTTCCTATGCTCGACTACTATCTCGCAATCGCATCCTGGCTCGGATGTGACCCCGCCGACAGAAACCTGCAACTGCTCGTCGACCCGCAGCACGCCCGCAGCCTCCGGGCAAAACTGCCGCAGGTATACAACTGCGAAGGGCCAATCGTCATAATTGTACCCGGCGGAGCCTTCGGGCCCAGCAAATGTTGGCCAAGTGACAGCTTCGCACAGACCGCCGACCGGCTGATTTCCACCTACAACGCAACCGTCATCATCTCCGTTTCACCAAACACCGCCGAAAGACGCATTGCAGAACAAATCTGTAATTCAGGCACGCACGAACTTATCAACCTCGCCGACACGCCCGTAACGCTCGGCGAATTAAAAGCGCTCTTTGCCAAGGCCGAGTTGATAATATCCAACGATACAGGCCCGCGCCACATAGCCATAGCCCTGAAGCGCAAGCTGGTAACCCTCTTTGGTCCGAACGACCCGGCCTGGACGGACACCGGCTACGAAAATGAAATCCAGCTAATCGGCAACGCCCCCTGTGCACCTTGTGCCAGGCCGGTATGCAAAAAAAAACGGCATTTGTGTATGGAATCAATTACTGTCGAGATGGTCTGTAACGCCGCAAAGAAGCTGCTCGAAAACAACTGAAAACAACCGATATTTATGAGCAGGCAGAAATTTATCGAAGTATCGAAATCGTTTTTTGTCGACCCTGATTACAAAACAGGCCTCGATGAATTGCGCCTGACTTCCATCAACGCCGTCTTCGCATTTACCCAGGCCGAAAATCTCGCAAAAGATAATCTCCCAAAGCACAGAAGCAGATTCAAATTCAAAATAAATTCGCCACCGACTACCCTCTTTTTGAAGCGATATGACAACCCGCCCGTCACAACCCAGCTTAGAAACTGGCTGTGCCGCCACCAACCGATAAGCTGCGGCCTGGCCGATTTCAAATCGGCAGCTCAACTGTCACAAGCAGGCATAAACACCCCAAAAACCATCGCCTACGGCCAACAGCGGGGTATCTTCTTTGAGAAAAGAAGCTTCATAATGACCGAACAAATCCCGGATGCCGAGTCGCTGGAGCGAAAACTGCCTGAATGTTTCAGTGCCCCTGCAACAGCCGAAAAACTCAGACTGAAAAGAGATTTCATCGCTCGATTAGCCGCCTTTGTAAAAAAATTTCACCAAACCAGCTTCCGTCATCGCGACCTATACCTCTCACACATATTCCACAGCGACACCGCCCGATTCTATCTGATAGACCTTGCACGGGCCTTTAAGCCTATCCTCCTGCCCGAGCGATTCCGCATAAAAGATATTGCCCAGCTTTATTACTCCGCCCCCGGCAGCTCCTTTTCAAAAACAGACAGGCTGCGCTTTTACTTCGCCTATACCAGATGCACCGGACTTACCCGCGCCGACAAGAAGTTCATCGCCAAAGTAACAAACAAGGCAAAACGCATCGCCCGCCACGACATAAGGCACGGCAGAGACGCCCCCTTTGCTCACTGACCAGAATTCGGTTATAATCTCGCGGTGAAGAAAAAAATCGCAATCATAATAGAGCGGGCAAACATCGCCCTCGGCGGCGCAGAACGCTCGGTCTTTGAACTGGCGGCGGCATTGTCCGCACTCGGCCCCAAGCTCCACATCCTGGCCGCAAAAGGCCGAACAAACGCCGAAAATATCCACATCCTCTGCCGGCAGCGGCCCGGCAAACGCACCTGCTACCGCACATTCAAAAACGCACTAACAAAACACCTCGCAGAAAATCGCTACGACATAATCCATTCCGTTTTACCTTTTGACTTTGCCGACGTTTATCAGCCCCGAGGCGGAACCTACGCCGAGTCTGTCATCCGAAATGCAGCCAGCTACGACTGCAAATCCATGGCAGCGTACAAACGAATAACCGCCTGGGCCAACTTTCGCCGAACCACACTCCTGCGGATGGAAAAAAAACTTTGCAAAAATCCCAACGGCCCGATAGTCATCGCGCTTTCGCGCTACGTCGCTGAACAGTTCAAAAGACACTGCGCCCTCGACGACAGCCGCCTGCGGATTATACCCAACGGCGTGAGAATACAAACACGAATCGACACCGCCGCCGCCGACCGCCTCCGCACCCAGATTCTCGCCAAACTAAACCTCAAGGAGGCCGACAACCCCGTTTTCTTCTTATTCGTAGCCAACAATTTCAGACTCAAGGGACTGGCCGTACTGATAGAAGCAATCCATCTCGCAGCAGCCTCGCAGCCTGCCCGCCCACCATACCTCGTCGTCGCCGGACGCGCACGGTCATCCAAATATCGACATCTCGCAAAAAGGCTCAACGTCAATAAGAACATCATCTTCCTCGGTCCTGTCCGAAACATTCAAAACGCCCTGTCGATAACAGATGTCGCCGTCCTGCCGACTTTCTACGACCCCTCCAGCCGGTTTATCCTCGAGGCGATAGCCGCCCGCAAGCCTGTAATAACCACACAATTCAACGGCGCAACCGATTTATTTGTCAATGACCGACACGGAAAGGTAATCGACAGCCCCAGAAATATTCCCGCACTGGCAGAAGCTATCAACCACTTCACAAATACCGACAACATTCAAAAAGCAGCCAAAGCCATAGTCGCAGACAATCTGAAGGAAAAAATTTCCATCATCCGCTCGGCCAAACAGCTAATGGCCGTCTATGAATCCATACTCGAAAAACGGAGACCGTAATGAAATTTGCAATCCTAATCATCGGCGCATATTTACTCGGCTCAATACCATTCGGTCTCATCATTGCCAAAGCGCACGGCAAAGATTTGCGAAGCATCGGCTCCGGCAACATCGGCGCAACGAACGTCTCCCGGGCGCTCGGTAAAAAATGGGCGTGGTTTTGTTTCTTTCTCGACGTCCTCAAGGGTCTGGCCCCGGTGCTGACCGCCGTTTATATCTTGTCATCCTCATCGGTAGTCGCCCGACTTCTCTGCCCGCTTGCCGTTGGCTGCGCGGCGGTACTCGGCCACATCTTCCCGGCATACATAAAGTTTAAGGGCGGCAAAGGCGTCGCCACGAGTTTCGGCGTCGCCCTGGGCTTTTGGCCTTACTACACAATCTGCGCCGCCGCCGCCATCGTCGTCTGGCTGACCGTCCTGCTGATATGGCGCTATGTCTCGTTGGCTTCAATCGCTGCCTCTATCGCTTTCCCCCTCGCCCTGGTTGCAGCTATAGCGCTGATACCCCACTGGACTGTCTCCAGCCTTTGGCCGCTACTCATCGCCGCGGTGGCGGTACCCACCATGGTAATCCTGCGTCATCGCCAAAACATAAAAAGGCTAATCGCCGGCACAGAAAGCAAAGTCTTCACCAAATAGCACCCAGCCTCCGGCTGAAAGGCCAAATCAATAAAAATCCAAAAAAATCTGCAAAAAAAGCGTAACGTTTCCCCCGCCAAAGAGACCTTTCTATATGGACGTTCGGACACGGGCCAGCCCTGCCAACAAACCTTATTCTTGTTGAAATGCCGGGCATGGGCGGCCCGAGTCCGAAAAACGCTGCTGAATGCAAAAAAACTGCTGTCCGGTGAACCGCAAATTAACTTGCGGAATAAATGACCGGAAGCAACTAAGGCTGAGGCTGTGAGCAGTTGCCGCTCACAGCCTCTTTATCACACAGTTCATATCTATAACGCCGAAGACGACCTATGTATTGCAAATTCCGCCTTTACCAACAAGCTGCATCAGCCCGCCCCGGCCAGCGGAGTTCCTTCATACCGCCGCCGGAATAAGGCAAAGGAACCTTAAAATAGAGTCTCCCGTATTTTTGAATCGGTGTTCTTTGTTGCCCGGCACGAATATCACATATTCCCTGCCGAATTCATGCTCCTGGCCCTCACACACCAGTACACCTCGGCCTTCAATCACAAACACTTCGTGCTCGTGCGGGTGGGTATGTAAAGGCGTACAACCGCCGCTCTGCAATTCAAACATCCGCATCGCGAAGTTCTCAGCCCCATCGTCCTTCGAAATCAGCCACCTGATTTCTACGCCGTTTGCCCCTTCCATCTCTACCGGCTTTTTCGCAATATCACTGCTCTTTGCTATCTTCATACCTGCTCATTTCTCCTGAAATCTTCCCGACATCTTTACTTCGGGCCGGACACACAAAACCTCACGATTTGCCAGACTTCCGCCTACTCAACCCTGCAATTGCCGCCATCGCAGTGCTGTGTGCGCCAACCTCAACAATGAATCGAAAATCCTCTGCTATTTCACTGCCCGGTTTTTTCTCGCTTTTTCCGCCCTAAACAAAAAGCGAGGCAGAACCCCGCCTCGCCGGAAATACTCCCTCTGGCAAATCCTCTTGTCACTTCGCCGCTGCTTCAGCCGGCTTATAATCCCGCTTCGCAGGCTTCTCAATCAGACCCATACGTATCGCTTTGGCCGAGACCCTGACCCGGCAGACCTTCCCATCGATAACAGCCCGAACCTTCTGAATATTCGGCTTAAACTTCCTTTTGCTAATGCCGGTTACTTTTCTGCCGACACCGCCGAGGTGTTTTGCCTTGCCGCGCCGGGCGATACTCCTGCCCGCCACCGTTCGCTTACCCGTAAAATAGCATACTCTCGACATCCAATTCGCTCCTGTCCTTTTGCTCAGCTTCTTCCACTCATCGCCGCAAAAACTCAATAGTATACAATCCCAAATTCAATTTGCAACCCCTAACCCAAATTTTATCGCTAAAACTCCTGTTCGTTGAAAAACTCCCCTTTTATTCTGCCAAAACCACAATTTCACACAAGAAACCTGCAATCTGCCAAAAAATTTACTTGACACAGCCTCGGAATTCGATACGTTATCATCTATGAAAAAAGGCGGAGCGGTGAGTGAGTAAGACAATCACGGTTTTCAACCTTTCCGCTCGGAGAAAGACCTGGAATTGGCTTATTGTCTTTAAGCGGCTTCCGACCGCCTTGCTTGAGCGTTCTGAAGCTCGATAATTTGGCTATCGACAACTAATCTTACAAAATCAAGAAAGGAAGGTGAATCATGTTTAAGGAAGCAATGAATTTCGTAGCAATAGCGGCAACCTTTTCACTCTGTTGCCAAGTGCAAGCCGCCCAAATCTCGACTTGGGACGGTGGTGGTGACGGTTACTCCTGGTCGGATGCAGAGAACTGGAACCCAAACATTGTGCCGGATGGTAACTACACAGTTACTATAGACGCCGGTGCTGGTAGAGTTGAAGTTCAGTTGCAACAATGCCGCACTGTTAACCAATTGGACTGTTATGGCGAAGTTGAGTTAGAAGCATGGGGATCAGAATTTGCCGCACTTACTCTGACCGATGCCAACGGTCTGACAAATCATGGAGAGTTGTCGGTCTCAAGCGCAGGCCACCAGATGGAAATTTTTGGCAACGTGACAAATACTGCAGGGGCAGAGCTTGATTTGGGGGGAGTTGAGATAAAGGGCGACCTGCATAATTTTGCAGGTGGGGTAGTAGAAGCTGAAATGGAAAACGATGTTTATGGTGACTTACAAAATCAAGGTGAGCTTATCATAATCCATGCCAGCGACCTTTTGTGCGATAGTAATTTGTATAATACCGGGCAAATTAATCTTTATGGCGGCGAATGTGGCATAGAGAAGATTTTGGATAATAACAGCACCGGCATAATTAAAGGCTTTGGTGTGCTTTACACCGACCAACTCCTGCAAAATAAAGGCAGGATTTATGCTTATGGTGGTTCACTTGCCATCTCCAGTGAAGGTACTTTAACGAATGTTGGTACTTTGGGTAACTGGCCGCTGGCTTCGTTGGGCATTAAAACGACCGCAGATGTAAATAATAACGGTACAGTAGAAGTCAAAGCTGGGGGCGGAGTTGCTTTTGACTGCAATCTCGTTAATCAGGGCGGTGCGGAGGTCAAACTCCTTGGCGGCACTCTGGCGGCCACAACAATCACTCAGGCTGCCGATGCAAATTTTGCGGGTTTCGGCACGATTTCTGGCAATGTTGTCATTGAGGCGAACGGCATAATAAAGCTTACCGGCCCGACTAATATAGTCGGGGACGTAAATATTCCAGCAGGGGCTACATTAGAGATAAGCGACGGCGCAACGCTGATTACAGGCCACACCACATGTGACCACGGGACCATCCACATGAAAGGCGGGAGAATCATCTGTCAAGGAGGCCTGACCAATAATAACTGCAAAATTGACTGGGAACCCGGCACATACCGAAATGAGGCCGATTTCAACCTTGATGGAATAGTTGATTCAAGAGATTTCGCCGATTTCGCCGACGCCTGGCTCTGGCAGGCTGAGTGGTATTGATTGAAAAATACGATGTTTTGCGCAGGCCTACGGGCTGACTTTTTTCAGATACGCCACTTCCGCCCTGGTCAGTTCTCTGTATTTGCCGACGCCGAGGCCCCGAGCGTTCAGTCTGCCGATGCGTGTTCTTTTGAGCGACTTTACGCTCACTCCCACTTTCGCCAACATCCTGCGAATCTGCCGATTCAGACCCTGACGAATGGTTATCTCTATCAGCGACTCGCTGAAACTGCGTTTCAGCACCTTCACCGATGTTCTGCCCGTCTTGCCCTCAGCCAGCCAGACGCCTTTCTTTAACTTCTCTATCTGCTCGCCCCCGATTTGGCCTTTCACCGCGGCGATGTATGTCTTGGGCAATTGGTACCTCGGATGGGTCAGCTTGTTTGTCAATTCGCTGTCGTTGGTAAGAACGATTACCCCGGTCGAATCGATATCGAGTCTGCCGACACAAAAAATCCGCTCCCTCGCTTTGACAATATCAATCGCTTTCTTCCTGCCCTGCGGGTCCGAATTGGTACAAATCACGTCTTTGGGCTTATTCAAAAGAAAGTATACCTTCCGCTCGATGGCGATTTTCCTGCCGTTGACGGTTATGACGTCCTTTTTAGGGTCCACAAAGACCGGCAGCCTGTCGGCAACCTTTCGGTTGACTCGCACCACCCCCGCAACTATCAGCTCTTCGCACTTGCGACGCGAACCGACTCCCGCAGCCGCCAAAACCTTCTGTAATCTTACCTCGCCCATAATAATCTCGCCATTGCTCAGCCTCTCGGATACGCACAAACTGCCGGTTTGCCGTTAATATCATCGGCGTCCAGGCCGATTGTCCGCTCAAAAGCCTCGACACTTTAACCGTCAATATGATATTATAACCGAACGAACGCACATACATAGCCCGACATTTTACAAACTACGATATACGAAATACGACATACGACATACGAAATACGATATACGAAATACGATAAACGAACCACGAACCATGATAACAACAGTTGCCTTCGACCTGGACGACACACTGTACGATGAACTCGACTACTGCAGAAGCGGCTTCGATGCAGCCGCCGAATTTCTCGCAGAGCTGCCCGATGCGCCCGGGGCCGGCCGCATCTTCGATACCCTCTGGACCAATTTCGCCACCGGCAACCGCACAAAAACATTTAACGCTGCTCTTGACCAGTTCGGTTTGGCCTGGGATGACGACCTGATTGCTGAACTTATCGAAACCTATCGCAGCCACAAACCGAAGATAACCCTGCCCCCCGACAGCAGAGATGTCCTTCGCCGGCTAAAAGCTAAATACACACTGGCCCTGCTGACCGATGGCTACCTGCCCGCACAGCAATTGAAGGTTAAGGCCCTGGAAATCGAAGAGTATTTCAAGTGCATTGTCTATACCGAACAGCTCGGCCGGGAATTTTGGAAACCCTCGCCCGCAGGCTTTGAAAAACTTATGCTGAATCTGAACGCCGAGGCCGAAAACTCAGTCTATGTAGCCGACAATGAAAAAAAGGACTTCATCGCCCCCAACAAGCTGGGCTTTGTAACCATCCAGATACTCCGCCCCGCTCGAATACACACAGAATCTTCAAGCCTCCCTGCTGCAGCCCCCCAGCACACAATCCACAAAATCAGCCAGTTACCCGCTCTGCTGGATAAGTTTTGAGCCTTTAGTCCCTGATGCATCCTCTGCTTCTGGCATGTCTGATTTCGACACCCCCAACGCCAACGGCCAGGCACGGCACGTAAATTATCTCTTCACCGCCCCGAGACTCTGCTGCACATCGGTCTCACCAATGCCCTGCTCGCCCGGCTTGAAAGGCAGTGGCTGCGCAAATTGAACCGCGACACGCTCTAAAAAGCCGTTCATCTTCTCAACCCTGCAGATTCTGCCGGGCCGACTGAAACTCATCGTCTCAAACGAGTCATCCAGCTTGAAACGCGGAACCTTGAATCGCGTAGTTATCCGCTGCCCAGGCAAGGGACAATCGCCATTACTGTGGCAGGTAAATGCTATACCCCCGCTGCTGACATCTACCATCTGTCCTTTCGAAAACATATCGTCATGGTCACGCGCAAACCAAATAGGATGGCGGTAGCACAGCCTTTGCTCTCTTCGCTGCTCCCTGAAGCTTCTCTGGCCGGCTCCCGTCCGACTTTGAATTCTACTGCTCGTTACACCCATTGCCTGACCGACCATCTTATCCGCAAGCCGGGCAGTGCCCACGATGTTTTTCGTTTTTTCCACGATTAACTTCCATTCATTGTCGCTGAATCCGTCTTCAAGTTGATATGGTGTAACGTGCGTAATGAATATAGCATCTTCAGGCATAACGATGCGCGCACCGCACACTAATCTGCGGTTGTGGATGTACAGGTTCATCGCAGCGCTTGTCACCCTCGGCCTGTTCTTAATCGCCTCTGCTATCAAATGTTCGATTTGCGGCAGGTCCATCTTTTTTTCTCTAAAGGTCTTTCTCTCGAACGCCGCTTTAATTATCGGCCAAAACCCACCCTGTCTTTTGAACTTTTACTGCTCTTGCCTTGTCTGCACATAATAACTCTCTGATCTTGTCTTCGGTCACAAAAGCGGTTTTTTCTCGCTCATAACCATCTGCCAATAAATAAGTTATACGCAGAAAAAAACTGCTCGTGGCCGGCCCTGAGAAACGCCGGTTGTCGCTGCGGCACGCAATTTATTAGCCATTCTGACCGTAAACTGGCGCTGATGCACTTAAAAACCCTTGCTCACGCCGGTTTTTTTGTTGACTTACACCCCTTCTCGGTCGATAATATACCGTCTAAACAGCCAAAATGTTTGACCCTGCACTGTTTTAAGGAGGCTGACATGCCAGCAGGCAAAAGAACGCAAAGTAACGCGATGCTATACACGCTGATAACCTTTGTCGCGCTTTTTATCATCGCCACTGTCGCTGCGATTATCTTTTACGTCAAATTTGAAAAACAGAGGGATATCGCCAAAACCGCACAGAGCGACCTCGAACAGATGGTCAGACCAGCCGAACAGAGAAAAGGCATTGGCAAGATAGTCGGAACAGTCCCAAGAGGCAAAAGCGCACTCGGCACAATGGTTGATTACCTCGACCAAATGGTCTCGCTGACCATCGGCGGATTGCCGCAGGACGACTCCGCCGAAGTCAAGGCCGACAAGGCAAATCGAAACGTGAAAGAGACCCTCAATCGCCTCGCTCAGGCATATCCGCAATTGGCAGTTGATGACCCCAACACCGCAGGACTCATACCAACACTAAAAACCATTAAAGCTCAACTCGACAACACCGTAAATGCCCTGCTCAGCACAGAGCAGCAGCTTGAAGAGCTCCAGAATCAATTCGAGGATGCCAAACAGGTCAATTTCCAAAAAGAGCAAATCCTCCTGGCTGAAAAGGAAAAATATCAGCAGCAGGTTAACCAAATCAAAAAGGACTATAATGACCTCGAAGTCCTCCTCGAACAAACTACCGAACAACAGGTCCAAACCCTCAGAACTCAACTCGACCAGACAAAAGCCGACCAAAGGCAGTTCAAACAGCATCTGCTCAAAACACAGGCCGAATTAACAATGGCACGCGAAAAAATGGAGCTTACTCTCGAAGAGCTTCGAAAGCTCGAACCGCTACCGCAGGTAGCTGCATTCAGGCCCGACGGCAAAATAATCCTTATCGACACCCGGGCCAAAATAGTCCATCTCAATATCGGAAGTGCCGACCGTGTTTATCCAGGCCTGACTTTCTCCGTCTATGCCAAGAATGCCCCTATCCTCAAGAACAGCCGCGGAAAGGCCGAAGTCGAAGTGTTCGACATCGGAAAAAACATCGCCACAGCAAGGGTCGTTTCTGCAAAAGGCAAATACCCTATCGTTACCAATGATGTCGTCGCAAATCTAATCTGGGATACCGACAAGACCAACATCTTTGTCGTCGCAGGTGATTTTGACATCGACAGCGACGGATACCTTGACTACGACGGAATCGACAAAATAAACCGCCTTATCAAGGGCTGGGGCGGAAGGATAGGCAATATCATCTCGGTGGACACCGACTACCTCATCCTCGGAAAACCTCCGCAGCTTCTTCCCAAACCTACTTTCGAGGATTTGGCGGTAGACCCGATGGCAATGGAAAAGTACGAAGCATCCCTGCAAAGACTCAACCGCTACAAGCAAACGCAAACTCAGGCACAGACCCTGTCCGTACCTGTATTCAACTACGAAAGGTTCCTCTACCTGATAGGCTACAAAACACTGGCCCCCAGAACCTGGCCATTCTAATTTGAAGTCGGCTCCACCCCGATTGATGCAACAAAAACATCACCGGTGTATTTTGCCGCCTCTGCCGGCGTAAAACCTTTCTTGACCGCAGCAAACGTTACCGTATAACTTGCCTTGACAGCCGCCCCGAGCGTTTTGCCGCTGTCGCACTCCAGACCCGATGGAATATCCACCGCCAAAATCGGCCTGCCCTGCGAATTTATGCCCTCTATCAGCCGTTCGTACTCATCGCTCAGCTCGCCCCTCAGTCCCGTCCCGAAAAGACCATCGACAACCATATCAGCATCGCCGCAGAATTTCTCCACCCGCTTTTCAATATCTCCGCCGCTCAGGTCCAATTGTTCAATCGGCTGGCCTAATCGCTCCAAAATCTCCAGGTTTGTCTTTGCATCGCCTTTGATTTTCTCCCGGTCCCCGCATATCACAACGATAACCTTAAACCCGCTGTTCAAAAGGTGTCTGGCAATCACATAACCGTCCCCGCCGTTATTGCCGGTACCGCAGAATATACAAATCTTTGCCTCCTTAACACCAGAGAGCTTCTCTTTAATCAGCTCCGCCCAACTGCGCCCGGCATTTTCCATCAAAACAACACCCGCCGCCCCAACCTCGTTTATCGCCCAGGAATCGAACCCTCGAACCTCCTCCCTTGTCATCACAACACACTTTTTACCCGGCCAATACTTTTCCATAATCCTGCACAATTATACATCGCACGCCGGCTCTGTCAATTGACACCAGTTGCCCAAAGGATTAGAATAGCTCTCGCTTCCTGTCATCTCGAGTGATAGCGAAGGACCTGACTTAAGGATATAGACCGATGCGAATATTACTGACAAACGACGATGGAATTTTTGCCCCCGGCCTCGCTGCCATTTATAAACACCTCGTCAAAATCGGCGATGTCACTGTCGTCGCGCCTGCCGACAGCAGGTCCGGCACCAGCCACAGCATCACACTCCAGCAGCCCATCGTCTGCAACAAGGTTGATATCGACGGCCGGTTCACAGGCTTTAGCATAAACGGCTCACCCACAGATTGCGTCAAAATCGCCTCTATGCAGTTGTGCGATAGCCCCATCGACCTGCTCGTAGCCGGAATAAACCACGGCGCAAATGCCGGAATAAACATCTACTACTCCGGCACCGTCGCCGCCGCTATGGAAGGCACTTTCTTGAAAATCCCCTCGGTTGCCTTGAGCCTTGCCGCCGAAGAAAAAATGGATTTTGAAACCGCCGCAGAATACTGTGCAAAAATCCTCAGTAAACTCCTCCCGCTCCAGGCCGGAGCCGTCATAAATATCAACATACCTGAACTGTCAAAAGGCCCACCGAAAGGCGTCAGAATCGTCCCTCAGTCAATCGAAGGTTTCCACGAACGCTACGTCCGCCGGCACAACGCCCAGGGACAAACCGTTTTTCAGTTCAAGTCCGGCCCGCACCGAGACAGCGAAGAAAACCAACCGACCGACACAGCCTCTCTCGCCGACGGCTTTATTACCATAACCGCATTGGCGCCGGGAATGACCGACTATGAAAAAACTCGCCAGCTTCAGAACAAGCAGCTCGAAAATACCGTTCCCTGAACTGCACACGGGAGATAGAAATGGCTAAAAAAAACAAACCTCAGGTCTGCATCATAACCGTTACCGGCGCCGATAGGGTCGGAATAATCGCAAAGCTCGCAACCGCTATGGCAAAGGCAAACATAAATATCCTCGACGTAAACCAGAAAATTATGGAAGACTACTTCGTAATGACAATGGCCGTCGACATCACAAAAGCCACCATCAACACCGAAAAAATAAAAAAAAGCCTCGACAAAATAGCTGAAGAAATGTCACTAAATATCGCCTTCCAGGATGAAAACATCTTCAAGGCTATGCACAGGGTCTGATTATGCCGGTATCCGTCGAAGAAGTATTCGAAACCGTAAAAATGACGCTGGACCATCACTTCGATATCCGCACAGTCACCCTTGGCATCAACCTCAAAGACTGCATGGACCGTACGCTCACCGGCCTCACAGAACGCATATACCGGCGAATTCTCGAAAAAGGCCGGCTCCTGAACAAATGCGCCAACTCCATCGAACACAAATACGGCATCCCCATAACCAACCGCCGAATCGCCGTTACCCCCGCTGCACTGCTGCTCGAACCCCTGCCGAGAAGAATCGACACCGCCGTCAGACTCGCAAAAGCCCTCGACGCAGCCGCAAAAAAGGCAAACATCGATTTCATTGGCGGCTTCGGCGCAATGGTCCAGAAAGGTATGACCGCAGCCGATGAAAAACTCATCGAAGCAATCCCCCAGGCCCTGTCGAAAACGAACAGACTCTGCGGCTTCCTCAACCTCGCTTCCACCGCAGCCGGAATAAATATGAACGCAGTCGAAAAGTTCGGCCACACACTTATTCAGTTAGCCCACCTGACTAAAAACGGCATCGGCTGTGCAAAAGTTGCCGTCTTCGCAAATGTGCCGGAGGACAACCCCTTTATGGCCGGCGCACATCACGGAATCGGTGAGCCAGACTTCTCTCTCAACGTGGGTATTTCGGGACCGGGCGTCGTTAGAGACGTAGTCAGCCAAAACCCGGATGCCGACCTCACTCAACTCTCGGAAGTCATAAAGAGAACCGTCTTCAAAATCACAAGGGCAGGCGAGCTCATCGGCAGAGAAATGGCACAACTAATGAAAGTCGATTTCGGAATCGTCGACATCTCCCTGGCTTCCACAACCTCCGCACACGACTCAGTCGCGGAAATAATCGAGGCAATGGGGGTGAAACAAATGGGCCTGCCCGGCTCAACCGCAGCACTCGCTATGCTTATGGACGCCGTAAAAAAAGGAGGTGCAATGGCGTCGGGCAATATCGGCGGACTCTCCGGAACCTTCATCCCCGTAAGCGAAGATGCTGCCATGAGCCGCGCCGTTAAAGACGGCACACTCAATCTCCAGAAGCTCGAGGCCTTGACCTCGGTGTGCTCGGTCGGTATGGATATGTTCGCTGTCCCGGGCGATACGCCCCCGGACGTCCTGTCGGCGATAATCGCAGATGAACTTTCCATCGGCGTCATAAACAACAAAACCACCGGCGTCCGCGTAATCCCCGTACCCGGGAAAAAACCCGGTGACATCGTCAGCTTCGGCGGCCTCCTCGGCTCGGCGCCGGTTATGGAGGTCCCAAAAATCGCCGCAAAAAAATTCATCCAGCGAAAAGGCCGAATACCTTCGCCGATACAGGCAATGAGAAACTAAAACGCCAAAGAAGGGAATCCACGAATGTTCAACCTGTTTGAGCAGCCCTGGACTTTATTAGCTGCAGCGGTTGTTGCCCTGCTTGTCCTGCTTATCTTCCGCACCGTCTTTCCTGATAAGCGCCGCTGGTGGCATTTCGCCCTGCCAATAATTCTCGCCGCCTCGGCTTTCGGCCTCGATTTGCTCGTTCAAACTGACCCCGAAAAAATCCAGACGGCAATTAATACCACCCTCAAAGCCGCCGAAAAAGAAAATCCCGACACCATCGACCAAATCATTTCCGATAACTACAGCGACTCGTATCACAACACCAAACAGGCACTGATGCACTACTGCAGAACCTGGTTGGCGCAGCCGTTGATTAAGAAAAACTACAAAACAATTTTGCAGACGGATATATCCGGCCAGCAGGCTGTCGTAACCTTGACCGTCCGGACAGTATTCGAACAGCAAAGTGTCGTAGCCCGGAATTACAAGCCGATAATAGTTACAAAAGCCCGCCTCAATCTCGAAAAACAGCACGACAAATGGCACATACGGCGAGTCGAAATACTCGAACTCGACCACCGGCCCGTCCGATGGCGCGACATCAAATCACCAAACTGGTAACGAACCAGCTTTTCGAACAATTCCCAAAAGTGACTACGCCAATTAGCCGATAGGAGGGGGGTGGATACCCTCTTACCCGTCTGTCGCAAACAGAAAAGAGTTGCCGATGTTTGGATGGTTCAGAAAAAATAAGTTACCATTGAAGGTCGACCTATTCAACATTCGCTGGTACCCAGGCAGCAAAAGCTGTGTGAGTACAACCGGCCGAAAGGTCAAACCTCAGCAGATGCCCCCCTTGATGGTCCGAAAAGCCGACTGGCGCCGCTGAGTCGCCCCTGCAGCATCATATTATAAATCCCTGTGCATGTTGTTCTCGCCGGAGTGAAGTTTGCGCCGAGTCGGTTTTGCAGACGCCGGCAGTGTCAATACAGACCGTTTCTCGGCAGATAGAAAACACCCGGGTCCCCCAATATGCCGGCGGGATATGGAACACCGCCGTCGGTAGTAAGTGACACCCTCATCGGAAGCGTCTGCCCCGGCCAAAAGCTTTCCACACGCCCGTCCGTGTAGCTCGCGTGCAGCCTGATATTGAGCCTGTCCAGACTCACGTTGCTGTCGGACTTCAGCCGAGGCCAGAAAGCCGACGAAATGCACATGCCCGGCGCACAAAAAAGAGGCAAGTTGTTGACTTGCCTCTTTACAGGTACATACCTGCTGACTTAGTTGCGCCTTATTTCCGACGACGCAGCAACAGGCCGCCCAGACCGAGAATAACAATCGTCATCGGTTCAGGAGTAACGTGCAGGTGCAAAGGAGAAACTCTCAACTCCGTCACCTCCCCTTGGGGCCCCTTATTGACAACGCTACCACGGCCCTATGATAAACAGAGGTCAGGCCGCAACCAGGAGATTCACCATCGCATCGAGGTCCTGAACGTCTATCTGGCCGAAAGGCACGGCCATATCGCCCAGACATGGACACTCCTCACACACATCACCACACCGTCCCGGCTGACAACGCCCGTCAGTGCACTAACGGCTGGAACCATTTGGGCCTTTCGGGCTTCGCCGGAGAGGCAAGCATCACACGCCAGGCCTCGTCGGTAAGCCTGTCGCTCATGGGGTGTTTGAATTCGTAGTACGAAAACACCGGACCTGCCGCCAGGACTATCGACCCCTCCGACATACCACAGGCCACAATAATGAGGTCCACGTATCCCACGCCTTCTTCGACAACCTTTTGCTCAAAGCCGTGGGTATGAACATCGGCTACGAGCGTCGTCTTGACGCCCTGTTCATCCACCCCGGTAACTGCCGCCTCGAGCACCTCGGCAAATCTGCCTATGTACCGGCGGTCGTCCTCCGAGAGCTCTTGATTCACCAGTTCTTTATTGGCGATTTCAATCAAACGGCCCAGTATGTTCTCGAGATTCACCAGCCGCTCTTCTGCCTCAGCCGAGAGCGCCTCAAGGTCGCTCAACCCTTCCCGCGTCATGCGAGTTAGAGCAAGCAGCCGCCCATAACACTCCGGCACCGGCTCGACATACCACCCAACCGGAGTAGGCGGAACACTCCTGATGCTGGGCGTATAGCTCTGCTTGGCGTAAAGGATGGTATCGTGCCTGAGTTCCGTCCACGACGCCAACGCCGCGTTCAATTCCTTCTTCTCCCATGCCTCGGTCCGCATAAAGTTCGGGTATCCCTCGCCGAACCCGTCTATTAGCGCACCCAGTGAATACAGCCAGCCCCAGTAAAGGTTCCGGTTCCATTCGGAGATATCAAACGCATCGAATTTTGCCTTGAGCTCATTGAACCGCAGTGCATAATCTACATAATCGGTATCGCCTTCGGCCGCCAGTATCGCCTCAGCCCGCGCACAGCCGAGAATAGCCATAACATCCAGGCCGCGAGGATAGCATCTCGACCAACTGCCGCCGGTGAAGCCGAGCGTAAACGGCTGAGGGTCGCCGTCGCCGGTATAGCCGCCCACCTTCGGAAATACCAGGTGCTGGAACATGTACGAGTCAGGAATAAACCGCTGGCCCATAAACCGCATACCCTTGGTCTTGTCGAGCACCTCATCAAGCGTCTCCGGCGTGACAGGCGGCACAACATATATATTCCCCGTCCCGCCGAATATCTCCGGCGACCGCAGCAGACTCAGTTCAACTTTCAAATCAAAGAAGTCATCTTCATCTTCCAGGTCGGCAGGCACAAAGCCGCTGCCGAAAACCTTGTTGACTGCGCCGAGATATTCATACGGCGTAAGGTCGTCCGCTAACCCCACATAAAAGCTCGTAACAGCGTACATCCGGTCCCAGACCTCGCGTCCCGTCCGCTCGCCCACACTTACTGAGTCCAGAGATGTCGCTAACAGTACCGCCTGCATAGTCTGTATCTTTGCGTCGTAAAGGCTGATGAGCGCATCGCCCGCCAGTCCACAGTTTTCGGCGCCTTTGAGAAGAAACGCTATCCGCCCATACCACATTAGCGTCCTGAAGTATCGCTTCAACTGCTCACTGCGGGTGTAATGGCCACGCGGCACATACTGCGAATAGTCTTCTTCGTAGATGAAAATAGCACTCGACGCAAAGCCCATGTGGGCGTCAATCTTGGCCAGCTCACTTGCGACCTCGCCGGCCACCATCGCCGGAACCGACGCACCCGGCTCGATGAGCTTTCGTGCCACGGCAAGATAAGCCACGTTCCGCTTCGCCGCTTCCTTTAGCTCACCCGTAAATTCCCCATACGCCCCAAGCGCATCGTCCAAAAGCACCCCCGTCAAATCGCGGATGTCGCCGTAAAACTCACGCTCTTCAATCTCCTTCAATGTCTCGTCAAACTGGATGTGATAAAGATGCAGCAGTGTGTCCGATGTGACAAAAAGCGGCACACCCATCTTATAAAGCTGCTCATAAGGCGCCACTATGTCATCCCTGTCATCGTCCGGTATTTGCAAATCATATTCGATGATGGTAAAACCATTTTGTTCAAGCAGTCCCTCGCTGCCGGCCAAGCCAAAACGCGCGTACATATAGTCGTAGTTTCCAACGCTGCTCAAGTCTAACGGAAGCGTATAACCAGGCGCATTCGGCTCGACCGTGTTCTCGAATGCAGAGTAGTATTTGGCTAAACCCGGTTTATCAACCACCAGTGATTCGCACGGCACAATAAACGGCGGCCTCGCAGCTACCAAAAGGTTAACCAGAGCATCAAGGTCCTGGAGGTCCACCTGGAGATCTCCGTTGAAATCGGCGCAATGACTTCTCCAGTCCTGCACGTAGAGAAGATATGGAGGGCCAGCGTTAACCAACAAATTGAGCATAGCATCCAGGTCACGGAGGTCTACCTGTCCATCGGCATTGAGGTCACCCGCGCACATGCAGTCACACGCATCGCCGAGGCCGTCACCATCACTGTCAGCCTGGTCCGGATTGTAGTCGTGACGGCAGTTGTCTGCCCAATCACAAACACTATCTTCATCTATATCCGAACACTCACAATCCGCCGGGCAATTACATTTGCTTTCCCAACTTTCGCAAATACCATTTCCACAATCAGAACAGATATGTAACGCGCCTGGCACCCCAACTTGATTACAGTCATCATCGTAGATTACAGCAGGAGGTATCTCGCTCAATCCTTCACAGCATTCAGAAACTAACACATCTTCTCCTGCTTCTTTACAGGGAAGTTCCTGACAAGGCCAGTCGCAATTAAAGTCACCCGGCCAACATCCTATTCCGTTGGGTTCGCAGTTACAATAGAATTGCCATTCTTCACATTCGCTGCCATCGGGAAAAATGCAATATCCTACTTGACCATCAGCAGTATCTCTTACTTCGCATTGATAACCAAGTTCCGTGCAATAAACAGCAGAAGGGCTCGGAATGGCCCTGGCAACACCAGCCAGGACAAGCAGTATAGCCAATACCGTCACAACTGCCAAATTAAAGTGTGTTCTCTCTTTCATTTTTCTTACCTCCAACAACTCTACAATGCCTCAAAATTAGATTTACCTGTAAACATCCCAGATGCTCCGTTAATGTATCGTCTGTCTATTAGTATATGTGCGAGCAATTTGCGAACCGTTACAGTTTTTCACGAAATTTCCCACATTTTACACAATTGAGGCTGCCGCCGAAAGTCCAAACTTCGACTTTTTAGCCTTGTTTTTTGGGCAATAACAATGATTTGTTTGTATTGTTTCGACTTTTGACGCAGGCGTTAAAAAAGCACTTTTGACGCAGGCGTCTTTTAACTTCTTTTCCGTTTCCTCTTTTACCTTCTTTGCTTCATCGAGCTGGGTTTGGAGTGAGTTAATTTGCCTGGCAAAATGCAGTATTTTTGTCGCAAGGAGTGGATACTTTGATTCTCGACCATCATGTGACCAGGTGCGAAGAAGGAGTTGTGTGGTTAAAGCGTTTATCTTCCGAAACAGGGAAAAGAGTCGTTTGCGCTGCTGATTTTATGAAAAAGCCCCGACTTTTGCTTGAAGCATGGCGAAGGCGACTATATAAAGATATGCCCGTCGGCAAAAATTGGCACCGAGATTACGCACAGGGCAAAGTGGATGTTGAGCCTTATCGAAAGTGGCGAGGCTATAAGGTGTAAAATGGCTAAATGCAAAAGGTGAAAAAATGAAGGTCACGATTATTTACGATAATGAAGTTTACCCCGTTAGAGAACCGAAGGAAAAAGTCTCTAACGGGGTTTACAAGGAAGGCCTTGTTGCTGATTGGGGATTTTCCTGTCTGGTGGAAGTAGAAAATAGTCCAAAAATCCTCTTTGATACCGGAACAAATGGCTCCATACTGCTTTCCAATATGGAAAAACTTGGTATTGACCCTGGTTCTATTGATGAAGTTTTTATTTCACATCCCCATTTTGACCACATAGGTGGTCTGTCGGCCTTTCTTAATATAAAAAGCGACGTGGAAGTTTATGTCCCCGTATCACTTAGAGGAGTCCGTGGCGCAAAGAAAGTGATTTCTGTGAGCAAGCCCCTAAAAATCCACGAGAATGTCTTCTCTACCGGCCAGCTCGATGGCATAGAGCAGAGTAGCTCGATGGCATAGAGCAGAGTATGGCGGTTAAAACAGGCAAAGGGATAGCTTTGATTGTAGGATGCTCGCATCCGGAGATGGCACATATTCTCAAAGCAGCTTCACAATTCGGGAAGGTCTACGCCATAATTGGCGGCATGCACGGATTCAGTGAATTTGAATTGTTCGAGGACCTGGAATTGATTTGTCCTGCCCATTGTACTGCCCATAAGGCCCAGATAAAGTCGCGCTATCCTGATAAGTGCGTTGGGGCAGGAGCAGGTAAAGTGGTCGAGATATGAACGAAATATTTCTGTTAACTTTAATATTTGCTTTTCTGGCCATTCTGATTGAGTCTGCAAACTTAATCCTGCAATTGAAAGGCAGAAGATTGACTAAATGGTTTGGCAAAAATGCCTTTAGCATTCACATGATAACCACTGGTACTTTTTGGGTGATTACATTCTGCCTGATAGTTTATCTGCAATTCGGGAACCATCCTCTATTTCACAGCAGCATTATCTTAAAATATGCAGGATTAATTTTGCTAATTACCGGCCTCATCCTGGCTTGCTGGGCATTTCAGTTGTTGGGATTAAAAAGAGCATTGTGTCTGAACTTCTTTGAAGAAAACGTTCCGGTCGTAAAAGAATCCTTGTATAAATACATTAAAAATCCAGTGGATTACGGTCTATGGATGGCGCTTGTTGGCTTTGCAGTTTTTACACGTTCCGTTTATAACCTGGCTGTCGCTGTCGAATTTATAATCATTATGATACCACATATAGTCCTGGAGAATAAACCTTTACACAAATAACAAATAACGGGTGCGACCAGATTTTCTGGCAGGGCTATGCGGCCCGTTTTCGCATACTCCAATAGCTTTTCCAAGTATTTGACTGCTCCAAAGCAATCAAGGCCATTATTGCATCGGCTCCAACTCTGTCCCAAC
>JAUWIU010000064.1 GCA_030608075.1 Phycisphaerae bacterium | reverse complement strand
TATCTGGCCCTGGTCATGCGACAACACCGTCATTCAATTCAACGAAGTCAGCGGCGTCAAAGGAACGCTCGACGGGCAGGGATTCGACTCGGATTATAACTGCCGCAATTCGCTGTTTCAGTATAATTACAGTCATGACAACGACGGCGGCTTTATGCTTATCTGTGGACCGGACGCTTCGTCCTGGTCTGTCGGTACCATCGGCACCATCATCCGCTACAATATCAGCCAGAACGACAAAGCACGCACCTTTCACATAACCGGCGCCAGCGTCAAAGATACCTGTATTTACAATAACCTTATCTATGTCGGACCGGACCTCGATATCCCGCTGACGCTTTACAGCGACTGGGAGGGCTGGCCCGACAATACCCGTTTCTATAATAATATTTTCTATGCGGACGGCACAGTCCGTTACAGTTACGCCACCGGCAGAAATCCGGATGGAACCTACAAAGACGAGCTTGGTTTTGGCAAAAGCACAAACAATACTTTCTCAAACAACGTCTTCTACGGAAATCACGTAAATCCTCCAAAAGACCTCAATGCCATCACAACCGACCCCATACTCATAAAGCCCGGAAACGGCGCAAATGGTTTTGCCTCGCTGGAAGGCTACAAGCTAAAAGACAGCTCGCCCTGCATCGCTGCAGGCACCCCTGTCCCCGAAAACGGCGGCCGTGACTTCTGGCAAAATCAATTACCGGTAGGCAAGAGCCCTGACATCGGCCCATACAACAAGTCATCAGTCAGGTAAATCCAAGCCCTTCTTTTCTAATCTGGTTTTTTGAGTTCCTCAATTTTAGGTAGGTCTTTTAATGAATTTAGGCCGAAGACTTCGAGGAACTTTCTTGTTGTACCGTACAGCATCGGCCTGCCTAAAATTTCCGCTCGATCTACAATCTTGACCAGCCCTTTATACATCAGGTTTCGAACCATCTCGCTTGCTGCAACGCCCCTTATGGCCTCGATGTCGGCCCGAATGACCGGCTGCTTGTAGGCAATTATCGCCAGCGTCTCCAATGCTGCCGGGCTAAGTTTGCCGGCGTCCCGAACACGCAATAATTTGTTCAGCCAGTGATTGTAGCAGCTCAGCGTCATCATCTGATAACCGCCGGCAATCTGCTCTATCCTAAAGGCGTTGTTACCGGCCAGATATCTATCGTTGAGGCTCTTGATGTGCCAGCGGATTTGTCTTACGTTTGTACCGGCAATATCAGCCAATCGGGCCTCTCTCTCAAGGGCTCGTCACTGGCGAACAAAACCGCCTCGACAACCGACTCGACCGTCGGCTCAGCACCTGCCTTGCGTTTTGGCGAATCGGCTTGCTCCTCAGTGTCCGCAGGGATCTCTGTTTGTTCTTCGTACTCTTCTGTCATAGTTCCTTCCATCTAAACGGGTCCGCATCTTTCTTGCTTATTCTAATGTTCACCTGCTTTATTTGCCTTCGCAGTTGTTTGGCGAATTTCTTAAGTATGAACCTCTCCGAGACGGTATGGCCCAGGCAGATACACGTTACCTGTGCCTCTTGTGCTGCCAGCGCATGATGGTGCTTCAGTTCCCCAGTAACATACAAATCACACCCGGCCGCCATAACCGAATTTATAATCTTGCCGCACGAGCCGGCACAAACCGCCGCTTTTCTTACTAATCGTTTTTCTCTGCCGATTATCCCAATCGCTTTTGCTCCAGTCTGTTTTTTAATTCTTTCGATGACCTTGTCCAACTGCATCGGCTTGGCCAGCTTGCCGATTCTGCCTAAACCAAATTTGGCTTGGCTCTCGTAAAGTCTGTAGCAGTCAAAAGCCGGTGTTTCGTAAGGATGCGCCTTTTTCATCGCCCCTATCACCCCTGCCAGTTTATCCGCGGGCACAATCGTCTCAAATCTTACCTCCGCAACCTTTTCCGCTTTGCCTTTCTTTCCGATGGTTGGCCTGGCACCGGCCAGCGGCAAAAAGCTTCCTGTCCCTTCCGTTTGGAACCCGCAGTGGCTGTAGTTGCCTATCGCCCCTGCCCCTGCTACGAAAACCGCATTTGATACTTTGGCCGCTGATTTGACTGGAACAAATACAACTAGTTTATAATTCTCGCCGCTCGGGCTATCGACCCAGTCACCGATTGGCTCTGCGTCCACTATACCGACAATTTTGGCAAGGCCGTCGTTCACTCCGCCCGTCGCAGAGTCCAAGGCCGTGTGTATCGAAAAGACCGCTATCCCCGACCGAATCAGTTCATACACAACACTACCTGCCCCGCCGGCGGTTATCTCTTTCAAACCGTCCCAAATAACAGGATGATAACTCACAATTAAGTTGGTTCTTAATCTTTTGGCCTCGGCGAGCACTTCGCCGGTTATGTCTATGGTCAGCAGAATATTCTTCACATCCCGCTTGGCGTCGCCAATCAGCAGTCCCACATTGTCCCACTCCTGAGCCAGCTTCAAAGGCACTATTTCTTCGATTTTCGCAGCGATTTGCTCTATCTTCATTTCTTCTGCCTGCAATCGGCCTTGACGACTTCTTCGAACATTCTCTGCAACTTCTTCGTCATCGCCCCGACCTTGCCGTCACCTACGATATGCTTTTCTACACTGATTATCGGCAGAATCTGCATGATTACATTCGTCAGAAAAATCTCGTCAGCCTCCAGAACGTTGGATATGTAAAGGTCCCTTTCAACCAATTTGACCGAATTACTTACGGCAATCTGGCAGACTGTCTTTCTCGCAACACCCGCCAAAACCGGTGTCGCAATCGGCGGCGTATACAAAACACCGTCTTTGACCAAAAACACATTGCTGATGCACCCCTCGGCCAGGTGATTGTCAACGGTAAACCACAAGGCCTCAGCAGCCCTCTTCTGATGCGCATGGGCAAGAGCAATCATACGTGGAAAATAACTCGTAGTCTTGTGCCCGTAAGTTGGCTCAGCCGTATTCTGCCGGAAAGGCGACAGTATCACCAGCGCACCCTTCTCGTAATACTCCTTTGGGTAAGGCTGCAGCTTCGTAGCTGTGATAAGAAGTGTCGGCTTGCGCTGCTCCTCCGGTGCCGACATCGGCCCATTAGTTAACGTCAACCGCAAACGCGCATCAGTTAATTTATTGCTTCGGAGAACCTTATAAATTGCTTCCGTGATATGTTTCCTCTCGTACGTCTGTATCGACAAAGCCGCTGCACTGAAAAAAAGCCTGTCCAGGTGGTCCTTAAGCGAAAAGACAACACCATTGCGACTCAGCATCGTCTCAAACAGCCCAGCCCCATATAAAAACCCGCTGTCCGTAACCGATACACCGGCCTTGTCCATATCAACTAACTTGTCATTTAAAAATACCTTCTCTGTCATGATTTGGTATCTCGTATCTCGTGGTTCGTATCTCCCTTTTTATTTTAGTCTATTCACGATTCACGAGATACGATTCACACTATTTATCCCTGCCAGCAGTGCCCTTGCCTTCGTAATAGTCTCGTCCCATTCAGCTTCCGGCACCGAATCTGCCACTATTCCGCCGCCTGTGTGTGCGTACGCCTTCTCGCCTTTTATAATAATCGTTCGTATGGCGATATTCAAGCACGCGCTTCCGTCTCTACCGACAAAGCCAATACCACCCGTATAAACACCCCTTGCTGTTGCTTCAGTCTCATCGATAATCTCCATCGAGCGAATCTTCGGCGCCCCCGTGATCGACCCACCCGGAAACATCGCGCGCAAAACATCGCAAAATGAAATCCCCTCTCGAAGTTCTCCCGCCACCGTCGCCATAGCGTGAAACACCGTCGGATATGCCTCTATCGTCCGCGGCTGAATAACATCCCTTGTCCCCGGCCTGCATATCCTGGCAACGTCATTGCGCTCTAGGTCAACTATCATATTCAGCTCCGCCTGCTCCTTCTCACACTTGACCAACTCCTCGAAATTCCTCGCATTGATCTCTTTGCCTTCTTCAGTGTCACCCACTCGCCGGCGCGTCCCCTTAATCGGTTTGGTACTTATTACCCCGTCCTCAATCGTTGTAAACATCTCAGGCGATGCACTGACGATGTGGGAGTCACCGCCGCCAATATACGCTGCGTACGGACTCGGGTTATAGTGGTTCTCCCAGTGGTACAGCTCTATAGGCCTGGCCGTATAATCGCATTCAAATCGTTGTGAAAAGTTTATCTGGTACACATCACCGTCGTAAATATATCGCTTTATTTTCTCGACCGCTTCGAGGTAATGACCCTTGTCCATATTGCATCGAATCCGCGAAAAATCAATAGCATCAAGGTCCGTGGGGTGGGGTTGTCTTACAGAGACCTTCTTGGATTTGGCCAGCAGCCGTTCGAGGCTTGCTATCTTATCATTCGGTGTCTCAGTGTCGTTAGGTAGATGTAGGGCGATTAGCCAAAAATCACCGCCAATATGGTCGTATGCAATAAACCGGTCATAGAAGCACAGTCGAATTAGCGGCATGCCGATATCATCTATCGTTGTCTCAGGCAGTTGCTCAATATACCGTCCCAGTTCATAGCTAAAGTACCCTATCCAGCCCCCGCAGACCATCCCTTTCCGCAACCCTTGTGTACAGTTGTCTTCAACCTTGTATTTATCAAGGACACATTGCAGTTTTTCAAACGGGCCTTTCTGGCCGGCTCGAAATTCAAATATCTCTTTAGGCTCAGCCGCCCAGTAGCTGAATCTGTCGCCATCCTTCTTCGCTGAATTGCCACCAAGAATTGACGCTCCTTCCAGACCTGCAAATACCTGCCTCAATCCCGCCAAATCAACCGGGCCGGTAACCTTCTTCCAGCACACCCCGCAGAGCACCGGTGCTTCACCGGCAGCTTTGCTCTGCTTCTTCACGGGAACCGTAGCTACGCGGCTGCGTTTCGAATTTCGAGTTTCGAATTTCGTGTTTTTCATACCTCAGTTCACAGACTTGCTCTGGCCATCACACCTTGCCTGCCCGGAACTCTTCCATAATCGCCACGCCCGCCGATGTCCCGATTCTATCTGCTCCTGCCTCTATCATCTCAAGTGCCTGCTTGGCGCTTCTGATTCCACCTGCGGCCTTTATTTTACAATGCTGCGCTGCCCTTTTCATCAGTCTAACGTCTTCAACCGTCGCTCCACCTGCAGGATTAAAACCGGTGCTGGTCTTAACAAAGTCAACCCCACATTTATCCGCAATCTCACAGGCAAATATTTTTTGTCCTTCCTCCAGCGCCGCCGACTCGATTATCACCTTCAGCAAAACTTTAGGCCGCATAGAGTGGCAGACCTTCACAACCTCCAGAAGCTGATTTGATAGCTACTTCAAATCGCCCTCGATTATCGCCGCCAGGTCCGCGACCATATCAATTTCATCAGCACCGGCAAAAATGCACTCTTTTGCCTGGGCGACCTTGATTTTTGTCAAATCGGCGCCGAACGGCAGACTCACTACCCCGCCAACCTTAACTCCGCTGCCATGCAATTGCTCCGCTGCCAAACCGACCCACCGAGGGTTAATCGATACCGCCGCAAAGCCATAGCTCTTCGCCTCTTCGCACAGTTGTTTTATTTGCCCGCTTGTTGCTGTGGCACTAAGCAACGTATGGTCGATACAGCCGGCTAATTCCTTCTCGTCCACCTTTTTTACTTTCTTGTGTAGCCTCGTTCTTCGAAGAATTTCAGTGCGATGTCTGCATTAGCAAAAACCTTTGTTGCTGTTTGCGTAACAAATACCGAGGGCTTCTGTTTCGCCGTCCAGATAATGTATACTTCCTTCGCTGCTTCATGGGCG